>JACQVA010000138.1 GCA_016210005.1 Deltaproteobacteria bacterium
GCCATCTTCAACTTCCTCAAGCGCGATCGGAAAGCTATCGAGATCCCGCTGGAGATGAAGCAGCTCGCCGCCGGCGGGCGCTGAACGCTTTCGCGGACGCCTCCTTCCGGCCCCTCGTCCTCGGCCACTCCGCCCACTTCGAGCAGTCAAGAGCAGTGATCAGTGACCAGTTGCCAGTGACCAGCGGGAGCCATCGAGCCATCGGGTCATTGGGCAATTGTCGGAAGAGTGGGGGGACGAAGGCCGTGCAGCCACCGGGAGTCATGCAGTCGTGAGTCGGGCCGTTGACCGGCGGTCGGCGGATCGCAGGCTTGCCTGCACACCAATATTAGTGTACCCATCAAATGGACTTCTCGGTTGAGTTTTACGAGACGGCGGATGGACACTCACCAGTCGAAGAGTTCCTGGATGATCTCAAGGCGTCTGATCCTGATGTCCACGCGAAGGTGCTCGCTGGGCTGGCCAAACTCCGCGACCGCCGCAACCATCGCGAGCCGCTGTCGAAGCCGGTCGGCCACGGCCTCTTTGAACTGCGCGCGCTTGGCCGCCTCAACACCCGCGCACTCTGGTTCTTCCGCCACGGGCGCCGTATCATCGTGGCGCACGGCATCAGGCACAAAGGCCAGAAACTGCCACCCGAAGCGCTGCGTGTTGCCCGGGCCCGCAAAGCGGATTGGGAACGGAGATTCGGTCGATGAAGAAAACAACCAACTTTGATCGCTACCTCGCCCGCCAATTGCGCACCCCTTCCTTCGCCCGCCGCTATCGGCAGGCTGCAGAAGAATGGAACGTGGCCCTCCAGCTCGCAGCGCTGCGTCAGGCGCGCGGCCTGACGCAAAGTGACGTGGCGCGTCTGGCCGGCACGACGCAGCAGCAGATCAGCCGGATGGAGTCGGCCGATTATCAGGGCCACTCCCTCTCCATGCTCCGCAAGGTCGTTGCCGCACTCGGCGGCTCCGTGCGCGTGCACATCGAGCCCACCCGCGCCGCGGCCGGTACACCGCGGCTTTCGCCACGCCGTGCCGCGTAGAGCCCCACTCGGCCACTCCGCCCACTTCGGCCTCGCTCGCCTGCCGAAGCATCGGCGTAGGCAGGGGCACTTCAGGCCGGTGGACGATGAGGGACGATGAACGATGAGCGATGAATGATGAAGGATGAACGGGGGCGGCGTATCATCGAGCCGCTGCCGATCGAATCATTCCTTCGCGGGAATGACGGAGGGAAATCTGCGCGCCACGACAAGACTTTCGGCCACAGTAGTTCAGGATCAGGAGGCGGCGGCTATAGATACTCGCGAACGAGGATCTCCGCTACGGCCACGGCATTGATGGCGGCGCCGGTGCGCAGATTGTCGCCGCTGATCCACAGGTTCAAGCCGTTGCCGACGGACTCGTCGTCGCGGATGCGGCCCACGCAGGTGGCGTCGGCACCGACCGCCTCGATTGGAGTCGGGTATTCGCCCGCGCCCGGGTCATCTTGCAGCAGCACCCCCGGAGCGGTGCGCAGCAATTCGCGCGCCTCGGCCGCGCCCAGCGGCTCCACGGTTTCGATGTTGACCGACTGACTTAGCCCGAAGAACACAGGCACGCGCACGCTGGTGGCGGTGAGCTGCAGCTCCGCCTCGGCCAGCAGCCGGCGGGTCTGCGCGATCAGCAGCTGCTCGCCGCGGGTGTAACCGCCGGCGAGAAACTCGCCGACCTGGGGCAGCAAGTTAAACGCCATACGCTGGGCAAACACCTCGACCTCGGGACTGCGGCCGTTCAAGATCTCCACCGTCTGCCGGCTCAGGGCTTCGATCCCGGCCCGGCCGGCTTCGGACACCGGTTGATAGCTCGACACCACGACTCGCCGCAGGCCGGCGGCGTCGCGCAAGGGCTTCAGCACCACCGCCAACTGCACCGCCGCCGCCTCGGGGCAGGCAATCAGCCGGCGCGCGCTGTATTCCGCGATGGCCTCGGCGTTGACTTCCGGTACTACCAGCGGAACATCGCCATCGGCCGCGTACAACGGGCTCGAATCTATCACCACCGCATTGGCGGCGGTGGCGCGTCCGGCCCAGGCCGCGCTGACCTGCTCGTTGGCGGCAAAGAAGGCGATGTCGACGCCCTCGAAGTCCGCGCGGTCGATTAGCTCGACGCACGCGCTTTGGCCGGCCGCGGTTACGTTGTCCCCGGCCGTACGCTCCGAGGCATAGGCGCGCAGCTGGCGCAACGGAAAACCACGCTCATCGAGCACTTTGATAATCTCGGCGCCGACCAGCCCGGTGGCCCCGACCACGGCGACGCTGAAGACGGCGTCACTCATGAATCCGCCAGCGCCGTGCGCACCGCCGCTCCCATCTCCTGGGTGCTCACCGCGCGCGTACCGGCGCCGGCAAGATCAGCGGTGCGATAGCCGGCGCGCACGACCGCAGCCACTGCCGACTCGACCGCGGTGGCAGCCTCGGGCTGCGCCAAAGAGTAACGCAGCAGCATGGCCACGGAGAGAATCGCGGCCAGCGGGTTGGCCTTGCCCTGCCCGGCGATGTCGGGAGCACTGCCGTGAATCGGCTCGTACAGCCCGCGCGGTTGCCCGAGCTGGTTGCGGGCTTCCCCCAGCGAAGCCGAGGGCAACAGGCCGAGCGAACCGGCCAACATCGACGCTTCATCAGTGAGGATGTCGCCGAACAAGTTCTCGGTGGCGATGACATCGAAGTCGCGCGGGCGGCGCAGCAAGTGCATCGCCATCGCGTCGACCAACACGTCTTCGTAGGCCACATCGGGGTACTGGCGGGCAACCTCGTGGGCGACTTCGCGCCACAGCCGCGACGACGACAGGACGTTGGCCTTGTCGACCGAAGTCACCTTACGGCGCCGCTGGCGCGCCAGCTCGAAGGCGCTGCGCATGAGCCGGGCAATCTCGGTTTCGTTGTAGATGCAAGTATCGACCGCCTCGCGCCCGTGCGCGGTCTGCCGCCGTTCACTCGGCTGGCCGAAATAGATGCCGCCGGTTAGCTCGCGCACCACGACGAGATCGACGCCGCGCAGGATCTCCGCCCGCAGCGGCGCCGCCTCCAGCAGCTCAGGGAAGACGCTGACCGGGCGCAGATTGGCGAACACGCCGAGTTCGCGGCGCAGCCCGAGCAGCCCCTGCTCGGGGCGCACGGCCGCCGCCGGGTTGTCCCACTTGGGGCCGCCGACAGCGCCGAGCAGCACGGCATCACTGCCGGTGGCCAACTGCCGGGTCGCTGCCGGCAGGGCCGTGCCGTGCGCGTCGATGGCGCAGCCGCCGAACGCCGCCTCGGCGCATTCCAGCGCGAGACCGCGGCGCTCGGCGCACAGCTTCAGTACCGCCACGGCCTCGGCGGTCACTTCCGGTCCAATCCCGTCTCCGGGCAATACGCAGATACTAACGCTCACGATTCCTCCTGCGGCCGCGCGCCCACCTCGGCCGGTCGTGCTCACGGGCCCCCGCTGCGGGGTTGCTGGTGGTGGGCGCGGCGGTACTCGAGTTTGTTGAGCGCGTTGATGTAAGCCAACGCGCTGGCGTGAATGATGTCGGTGTGCGCACCTTGGCCGGTCGCGCTCACGCCCCCTTGGTGAATCAAACACGATACCTCGCCGAGCGCATCGGTACCGCCGGTAATGGCCTTGACCGCGTAGCGCTCCAGCTTGGGATGAATGCCGGTAATCTTGGCGATCACTTTGTAGCAGGCATCCACCATGCCATCGCCGTCGCCCTCGGCTTCGTGCTGCTCGCCGTCAACGCGCAGCCGCAGCTTGGCGTGCGGCAGGGTCGTGCTCGAAGCGGTGACGTACAAGTCAAGCAACTCGAAGCGGTCGGGCACGCGCACCACTTCTTCGGTGACGATGGCGATGAGGTCATCGTCGAAGATCTGCTTCTTGATATCGGCGAGTGCCTTGAAGCGCTCGAAGGCCTTGTTCATGTCGACGTCGTAGAGTTCGACACCGAGCCGCTTCAGGCGTTCGGCGAACGCATGGCGGCCGGAATGCTTGCCCAGCACCAGCTTGTTGCTCGGGATGCCGACCGACTCCGGCCGCATGATCTCGTAGGTGAGCTTGTCCTTGAGGACGCCGTCTTGATGAATGCCGGCCTCGTGGGCAAAGGCGTTGTCGCCAACAATCGGTTTGTTTGCCGGCACCACCAGGCCGGTGACCTGCGACAGCAAGCGGCTGGCCGGGTAGATCTGTTCGGTGACGATGTTGGTGCGCAGGCCGTGGAAATGATCCTTGCGCGTGGCTATCGCCATGGCCACCTCTTCGAGCGAGGTGTTGCCGGCGCGCTCGCCGATGCCGTTGACGGTGCACTCGATCTGGCGCGCGCCGTTACGTACGGCGGACAGCGAGTTGGCCACCGCCATGCCGAGGTCGTTGTGGCAGTGCGTGCTCCAGCGTACGCGCTCGCCGCCAGGGGTGTTGGCGATCAGGAACTTGAACAAGGCGCCGAGCTCTTCCGGGATGGCGTAGCCGGTGGTGTCGGGCACGTTGAGCGTCAGCGCGCCGGCCTTGATCACCTCGCCAAAGATCTGCACCAGGTAATCGCGGTCCGAGCGCGAGGCGTCCTCGGCCGAGAACTCGATGTAGTCGAGGTATTGCTTGGCGTACTGCACCGCCCAGCAGGCGGCATCGATCACCTCCTGGCGGCTCATCATCAGCTTGCGCTTGAGGTGCAGGTCGGAGGTGGCGATGAAGATGTGAACGCCGGGATGAGCGGCCTTCTCGACGCTCTTAACCGCCTGCCTGATGTCGGCCTCGCGCGTGCGCGCCAAGCTGAGCACGATCGGCCGGCTGACCGCCTCGGCGACGCGAGCGACGGAATCGAAGTCACCCGGTGAGGAGACGGCAAAGCCGGCCTCGATCACGTCGACCCCCAGCTTTTCCAACTGGCGGGCGATGACCACCTTCTCCTCCACGTTCATGGTTGCGCCCGGCGACTGCTCGCCGTCACGTAAGGTGGTGTCGAAGATTTGGACGACCTCTGGTTTCATGGCGCACTCCCTATAGCATCGACTCGTGCGGGCACGAAGGCGCTGCCGGTTCGGGCGGCCAAACGAAAAGGCCACGGGGTGCGCTGCCCGTGGCCCTTCAGAAACACAAACGCCACGGACAGCTTTACCCGCCGTGGCGTCGTTTGGTCGCGTTGGTCTTGGCCTACGCTCCCCCCGACGCACCGGGCGGGCATCGCAGCAGCAGCAGCAGCAGCGCCAGCAACAACTGTCCGAGCGCGGTGTGAGCGTTGGCGTTCATTGGCCGCCATCCGTATGAGACTCCACCGGTCTTGTCAAGCCGGGTTCCACCAGTTTGAGCCGGCGCCGCCAGCGCCCGTGCAGCAGCCAGCGCACCCGCACGATCAGCGCACGCGCCGGGCCCGAGGCGGCAAACAGGGTGGCGCCGGCGAAGATGATCAGTTGCGGCTCGGCGATCAGCAGCTTGAGCAGGAAGATGCCGGCCACCAGCAACCAGAACGGCTGGCGGCGGTGGATGTTAACTTCCTTGAAGCTGAAGTACTTGATGTTGCTGACCATCAGCCCGGCCAGCACGTAGGTCATCAGCAGTACCAGCAGATGCTTGTGGGTGGCGCCTTCGCCGCCGAAGTAAAAGTAGAGCAGCAACGTGGCGGCAACGACATCGGCCGCGGCCGGGATCGGCAGGCCGATGAAGTGGCGCTTTTCGACGTTGTCGTACTGGACGTTGAAGCGGGCCAGCCGCAGGGCCCCGCAGGTCACATACAGTGAGGCAGCGAGCCAGCCCCAGCTGTGCCACGGTTCGAGCGCCCAGCGGTAGACCAGAATGCCCGGCGCCACGCCGAAGGCGACCAGATCCGAGAGCGAGTCGTACTCGATGCCGAAGCGGCTGGTGGCGCCGGTCATGCGCGCGATGCGGCCGTCGAGGATGTCGAAGAGCTGCGCCAGCAAGATCACCAACGCGGCGATCTGGAAATCGCCGTGCAGGCTGGCGATCACCGAGTAGAAGCCGCAGAACAGGCCGCCGGTGGTGAACAGGTTGGGCAGGATGTAGACGCCCTTGCGCAGCGGCGGCGGCACCCGATGCGCTGCCCTGATGACCCGCACTCTTTCCCTTACGGCCATATCCCAATCACCGTTTCTCCGGCGGTGGTGCGGTCACCTACCTGCACCTGCACCGCGGCCGGCGGCGGCAAGTAAACGTCGAGCCGCGAGCCGAACTTGATGATGCCGCAGCGCTGCCCGCGCCCGATGGTCATCCCCGGCGCCAGATAGCAAACAATGCGGCGGGCGAGGAAGCCGGCGATCTGCACGAAGCAGATGCGCCGCCCGCGGGCATCTTCGACCACGATCGCGTTCTGCTCGTTGTCGAGCGAGGCCTTCTCGGCGAAGGCACGGAAGTACTTGCCATGATTGTAGTGCGTGCTGATCACGGTACCGCTCACCGGATTGCGGTTGACGTGGACGTTGAGCGGCGACATGAAAATGCTGATCTTGGTGACCTCGGCCTTCAAGAAGCGCTCCTCACGCACCGTGGCCACGCTGATCACGCGGCCGTCGGCCGGGGCCAGGATCAAGCGCTCATCCGCCGGCACCTCGCGCTCGGGGTCACGGAAGAAGTTAAGCACCAGCGCCAACAGCGCCGCGCCGGCAAGGCCGCCTAGCGCTCCCGCCAGCCACCACAGCAGCAGCGCTATCAGCGCCGCCACCGTAATCAGCGGGTAGCCCTCGCGCGCCAGCGGCAGCCGCAACGACGGAGGTGAGGGACTATGGAGCGTCTCGGTATCCAAGGCGGCCGCAATATAGCCCAACGGCAGAGGCGACCCAACCCATATGCGAGGCTTCAGTTGCCGCCCGCCGGCAGGCGGAAGCGGACCGGGTATTCGCGCTCCCCCGGGGCAACGGCGTGGGCGACCAGCTCGCCGAGAATGCCGGCCGTCAGCAACTGCACGCCGACGACGATCAGCAGCACGCCCGCAATCAGCAGCGGATGCCGCCGCTGAATGTTACCGTACAACAGCCGCAGGTAGGTAACGTAGAGGACGATGAGGGTGCCCGGAGCGAGCAAGCCCGCTCCGGCAAGCCCGAACAGGTGCGCCGGCCGGCGCCGGAAACGGGTTAGAAAGAGCACCGTGACCAGATCCATCGCAGCGTAGAGCGCCCGCATCGAACCGTAGCGCGAACGACCAGCGCGGCGCGGGCGATGGTTGATCGGCAGCTCGCTCACCGAAAAGCCGCGCCAGAATGCCAGTAGCGGCAGGAACCGGTGCAGCTCGCCGTAGAGCGGCAACTCCGCCACCACCTCGCGGCGAAAGCCCTTCAGGCCGCAGTTGAGATCATGCAACTTGAGCCCGAAGAGGCGGCGTGAGACGAAGTTGAACAAGCGCGAGGCCAGCACCCGCGACAGCGGGTCCTGGCGCGCCACCTTCCAGCCGTTGACGACGTCCGATTTGGCGAGCGCCGCCACTACCGGCGCAATCTCGCGCGGATCATCCTGCAAATCGCCATCGAGGGTGACCACCAAGCGGCCGCGGGCGGCGCGAAAACCCGTGGCCAATGCCGCCGCCTTGCCGCACTGCCGGCGCAGCGAGATCGCCCCCAGCCGGGCGTCGGCCGCGTGCAGCTCGCGCAAAACGGCGGTGGTCTCGTCGGTGCTGCCGTCGTCGACCACGATCATCTCCCAGCTCAGACCGGTGGCCGCCACCGCCGCCGCCGTCTCCTGCCAAAGTTGGCGCAACGAAGCAGCCTCGTTGTGAGCCGGCACCACAACTGAGAGCTCAACCTGACCGCGGCCGGCACGGGCACTCGGGTCAACCCCGTGCGCCGGAAATGGCGAGTCGCTCGATGACATCAATCTCCTCCGCCCAGGTCGCCCCCTGCGCCTGTTGCACACGCACCCCCCACATAGCAACCCCCTCCTCATAGATCCGCAGCACCGCCGCCGCCAGCGCCGCAGGATCCGCCGGCGGCACCACCAAGCCCGTCACCCCCTCGCCAATCATGTCCGGCAGGCCACCGACGCGCGTAACCACCACCGGACGGTGGAACTGCTGCGCCAGCGCCACCACCCCGCTCTGGGTTGCCGCGCGGTACGGTACCACCACCACGTCCGCCGCAGAAAAGTAGACGCCGACCTCTTCGTTCGGCACATAACGATCCAGGAGCCGAACACGCTCGGCCAGCCCCAGCTCATCCACCAGTGCCTGGTAGGGCGCCCGTGGCTCGTAGAACTCGCCCGCGACCACCAACGTACAGGCGCGGCGGCGCCCGATCTCGGGCATGGCGCGAATCAGGTCCGTCAGCCCTTTGTAGCGGCGCACCAAGCCGAAGAAGAGCAGCACGTCACCCGACAGCCCCAGCTGCGCGCGCGCCACAGCGGGCGCGAGGGGCGGCCCGAACTCGGGCAAGTCGTAGGCCGGATGCGTGGTGCGCACCACCGTCACCCCGGCGCGATGGCGCCGCAGGCGCTCCGCATCTGCCTGCGAGTGCACGATCGCACCGTCGCACCGGCGCAGGGCATAGCCGGTCAGCCAGTCGTCGAGCGGCGTGGCATCGTGAGCGCCGAGGTTGTGGCAAAGAAAGGCAACCCGCCGGCCGCGGCGCCGGATCAGCTGTACGAACGTGGCCAGCACCGCCCCCAACGCCGGCTGCCACCATGCCATCAGCACCAGATCGGGGCCGAAGCGGCTGACCGCCGCGGCTGCCGCCCGCCAGGTCCACGGCGCCAGCGGGTCCACCACCGCGTCGACCCCGAGGGCGAGCGCCACGCTGCTGTAATCACGTTCAGTCGTACCTGGAAACACATAGCGCGGATACTGACGCCGCAGCCCGACGACTTGGACGAGATGGCCGGCGCGCCGCAACGCGCGCACCAGCGCGGTGGTGTAGTGGGCAATGCCTCCGCGCAACGGCGGCGCCGGACCAACGACGGTAAGCCGCAAGCGCGGCCGCGCGTTCCCCTCCCCTGCCATGGCCAGCTGGGATAGCACAGCCGCGGGCAAAGCGTGACCGCTCGAGGTGACCCGGGCGGCGGTTGCTGGTAAGAGACGGGGCGAATTTCGGGTCCCGTGCCATGCCGAGTCAACGTCCACGCGCCGCCCGCCGGCGCGCCGCCCCTGCGCCGGCCCCCGCCGCACGCCCGCGCCGCGCGCGCTACCTGCCGCTGCTCGGGCTCTTTGCTCTGGTAGTCGCGATCTACGCCAACAGCTTGGCGAACGACTTCGTCTTCGACGATCACACGCTGTTGGATTTCAACCCCGAGGTCAATCCGGCCATTGCCGGCGCGATCGAGCAGCGCGCCATCGAGTACCGGCCGTTTCGCACGCTGTCGTACGTGCTCGATCGGCAGATCGGCGGTCACCACCCGGCGGCTTATCGCGCCGGCAATCTGGTGTATCACGCGCTCACCGGCGGCCTGGCGTTGGCGGTCTACCGGCAACTCGGTTTCAGCCCGCTGACCGCGCTGCTCGGGGCAGCGTTCTTCGTCTCACACCCGGTGCAAAGCGAGTCGGTGGCCTACGTCTCCGGGCGGCGCGACGTGCTCTGCGGACTATTCGTACTGCTGGCGTTCAGCTTCCTGCTGCGCTGGCGCGCCCAGCGGCGGTGGTGGCAGCTGGCGCTCGCCGGCGCCGCGCTGGCGATGGGGGCGCTGACCAAGGAAGTGGCCTTCGGCTTCCCGCTATTGGTGCTGGCCTATGACGTCACCATCGCGCCGGCGCAGCGGCGCCCAGCCGCGCCGGAATCATCGCGCTGGGCCGGCGCGCGGCTGGCGTTGAAAGAGCAGCGGCTGGTCTACCTGCTGCTGGCCGGCTTTACCGCTGCCGCACTGGCTTACTTTGCAGTCGTTGGCCTGCCGAGCGAACGCGGCTGGTGGGGCGGTACGTTGGCGACCAACTTCCTCAACGTCGCGCTGCTGTGGGTGCATTCCGCCGTCGTGCTGTTATTCCCGCTGCGGCTGTTGGCCGACTATTCCTTCGAGGCCGTGCCGTTGATTCACCGCGCCGCTGCGCCGCTTGCCTGGGCGGCGGTAGCAGCGCTGCTCGCCTTGCTGGCGCTGGCGTGGGGGCAGCGCCAGCGCGCCCCGCGTGCGGCGTTTCTGCTTTTCTGGAGCGGGGCGGCGCTGCTGCCGAGCTCGCACGTGTTTCCGCACCACGACTTCTGGGCCGAGCACTATCTCTACGTCCCGCTGTTCGGCTTCGCCGGCTTGTTGGCGCTGGCGATCGCGCGGGTGGGCCGCCAACTGGGTGCGGCGCGCCGATCGGTGACGCTCGCCGGCGCACTGGTGGTGACCCTCTACGGCCTGCGCACGGTGGTGCGCAACCGCGACTGGCGCGATGAGCTGACCTTGTGGCGCGTCACTAGTGCGGCTGCACCGCGCTGTGCGCGGGCGCGGGCCAACCACGGCGGGGCGCTGTTGGCCCGCACCGACCTGGATAATGCCGAGCGCGAGTTCCGCGCCTCGCGTGCCATCAAACCCTTGGTTTCCGCCACCTCGGGCTTGGTGATGATCGCTCACGCTAAAGGCCGCTTCGCCGAACGTGACCGGCTGCTGCGCCGGCTGGAGACCGGCCGCAATGTCTCTTACACCAATCTGCTCTCGCTCGCCGGTTGGTTTCTGATCAACAAGGAGTACCCGCTGGCCCTCGAGGTGGCGCAGTATGCCGCTAAGCGGCCGAATGCCGACGACCGGGCCGCAACGATCGAGGGCTGGGCCAGCGCCCGCAGTGGACAACTCGATCAAGCCTGCGCCCTCTTCGAGCAGGCGCTGCAGCGCAACTCCGGCTCGCGCGACGCCCGCGCCGGGCGTGACTATTGCCGCCAGCAGCGCGCGCTCGGGAACTGAAGCGCTCGCCGGGGCAGGCGTTTACACCTCCACCACCAGCCCCTCGTGCGCGATCTCGATTGCGAGTTGGGCGCGCCGTGCCAGCACCTCGCGGCCGAGGTGAGTCAGAATCAGGCGGCGCGCGCCGAAACGGTCGCGGTTGTCCGCCAAGCGCGGGTAATCGAGATGGAAATCTACGCGGGTCTCGTAGAAGCTACACTCGCAAACGAACAGATCGACGCCCTGAGACCAGGCCACCAAGTCCTCGGTCCAGCCGGTATCGCCGGAGTAGAGAATGACCTTGTGATCCACCCGTAGGCGCAAAGCCAGAGAGAGCTCGCGCTCCTGGTGCGGCACTCGCAATGGCTCAACCCACACCCCCTCGATCACCTTCGGCACACCAGGAGTGAATTCCGTAAACTCGAGGGCGAACGGCAGCGGCCTTTGCGCGAACTCGCTGTAGGTTGCCCGCAGCAGGGCGCCGACGCGATCGCTCGTCCCCGGCGGCCCGGCGATGCGCAGCGGTCGCTGCCGTGGGCGCTCGTAAGTGTATTCGAGCAGCAGGTAGGGCAAGCCGGCGAAATGATCGCCGTGCAGGTGGCTGAGCAGAATCAGGTCGATTTCGGCGGCCTCGAGCCGATCCCGCTTCAGCGCCGCCAACGCGGTGGCGCCGCAGTCGAGCAGAAAGGTGGCCGCACTGCTGCGGACCAGGTAGCCGGCGTGCAGGCCGCCGCCGGCGGAAAAGGCGTCGCCGGCACCGAGGAAGTGGACGGTGACGGCCATCAGCGACCGCCGAGCCTCCCCAACTCGCGCACCACCACCACCAGCGCGGCCAGAGTCGGCGGCGGCCCGCTCTTGAGATCATCGATCAGGCGGTTGAGCTGATCGAGCTGATCGCGGTGCCGGGCGGCGTAACGCGCCAGGCACTGGCTGGCGTCGCCCGGTTGATTGTCGGCGAGCAACGCACTGCGGGCGAGCTGGCGCCGGGCGTAGCCCAGTGCCTCGGACAGGCCCGCCAGCGCCCGCCGTTCCCAGCGGTCGCCGGTCGCTTGCGCCGCCAGCGCGGCGAGCGCTTGGCGCACCCATTCGAGATCCACGAGACCGCCGACGCGGTAATACAGCTCACCAACCGCCGCCGGCGGCGCGCGCAGATCACTGGCGATCTGATGGATCTCCAGCAGGTCGGTGGTGCGGCGCAAGCTCACCAGCGGCTGCGCCAGTGACGGCGCCACGCCCGCGCTCAGCAGGGCATCGAGCGCGGCCCGTTCACGCCAGCGCTCCTCGTCGGAGAGCAGGCCGCCGGCCTCCTGCTGCAAGGTACTCACGGCCACGCTGAAGGCCGCCACCAGCTCGCCCACGCCCAGGCTGCTGCGCTGGGTCTCGAGCATCCACTTGGTGGCCCGTTCCATCGCCTCGGTCAGAACCCCGAAGCACTGGGCATCGGCCGCCGGCGGCAGCACCGGGGTGCCGGCGGACAAGCGATCGATGAATTCGTCGGCACCACTGATGGTGACTACAACCGTCCAGGCCTTCACCACCTGAACGACGTCGCCGGCGGTGTCGCGGGCAATGCGGGCAACGAAGGTGGCGCCCATCGCGTCGATCAGCCAGTTGGCCAAGGTGACCGCGATGATTTCACGCCGCAAGCGGTGGGCGCGCACGCCGTCGCCGTAGCGCTGGTTGATGTCTTCGGGGAAATAGCGCCGCAGAAAGCGTTCGAGGAACTGGTCGTCCGGCAGCGCCGAGCGCATCAGCGCGTGCTGCAGGTGCAGTTTGCTATACGCCAGCACCACCGCCAGCTCCGGCCGCGTCAGCCCGAGGAAGACGGCGCGCCGAGCGCGCAGCGCCTCACGGTCCGGCAGCCGTTCCAGCTGGCGGTCGAGCTGAGCTTCGGCTTCGAGCAAGCTGATCAGGTCACGGAAGTCATTAAGACGGGTACGGCTGCGCAGCTGATCGAAGCCCAACACGCGCGCTTGGCGCCGATTGTCCGCCAGCACGCGGGCACAGATCTCGGCCGTATGCGCGGCGAGCACCTGATTGCGGTTCTCCGGCGCCAGCGCCCCCGACTCGAGGGCGCGGCCCAGGGCGATCTTGAGGTTGACCTCGTGGTCGGAGAGATCGACGCCGCCCGAGTTGTCGATGGCGTCGGTATTGATACAGCCGCCGGCCAAGGCGAACTCGACGCGCGCGCGCTGGGTGAAGCCGAGATTGCCGCCCTCGGCGACGACCTTGACGCGCAGTTCGTTGGCATTGATGCGCACCGCGTCGTTGCCCGGGTCGCCCACCTCCGCGTGGGTTTCATCCTGAGCTTTGACGTAGGTGCCGATGCCGCCGTTCCACAGCAGATCGGCCTCCATCCGCAACACCGCACGGACCAGTTCTTCGCCGCTGAGGCTCTCGGCCTCGACGCCGAGCATGGCGCGCACCGGCGGCGTCAGCGCCACCTTCTTCGCGCTGCGCAAGAACACGCCGCCGCCGGGGCTGATGAGCGCCGGGTTATAGTCGTCCCAGCCCGAGCGCGGCAGGCCGAAGAGCCGCTCGCGCTCCGCGCCGGCGGTCTCGGCATCCGGCTCGGGGTCGAGAAAGACGTGGCGGTGGTTGAAGGCGGCGCGCAGCCGCAACCGCCGCGAGCGCAGCAGGCCGTTGCCGAACACGTCGCCGCTCATGTCGCCGATACCGATCACCGCCAGCGGCTCGCTGTCGGCGTCGCGCCCGAGCGCCCGGAAATGCTGCACCACGCATTCCCAGGCGCCGCGCGCGGTGATGGCTTCGTGCTTGTGATCGTAGCCGTGGCTGCCGCCGGAGGCGAAGGCATCGCCCAGCCAGAAGCCGTAGGCGGCGGCGATCTCGTTGGCGACATCGGAGAACGTGGCCGTGCCCTTGTCGGCGGCCACGACCAGATAGGGGTCAGGCTCGTCGTACGACAACACCTGCGGCGGCGGGACCACGCCGCCCTGCACGATGTTGTCGGTAAGATCGAGCAGGCCGCCGATCAGCGCGCGGTAAGCGGCGACGGTCAACGCGCCGCCACTGCTACCCGGCCGCCGTTTGACCACGAAGCCGCCCTTGGCGCCGCCGGGAACGATGACCGCGTTCTTCACCGTTTGTGTCTTCATCAAGCCGAGGACTTCGGTGCGGAAGTCGTCGGGGCGATCGCTCGCACGAATGCCCCCGCGCGCCACCCGGCTGGCGCGCAAGTGGATGCCGCTCATGTGGGCGGCGTGCACGTAGATCTCGAACAGCGGATGCGGGCGCGGGAGCTGCGGCAGCTGCGCCGATTCGAGCTTGATGGCGATCGTGCCGTCGCCCGCCCGCGCCGGCCGGTCCGCCGGCGGCGGCGGCACGAAGAAGTTGGTGCGCACGGTGGCGGCCAGCGCCGCCCACAGCGCGCGCAGGATGCGATCGTGCTGCGCGCTGTCGACCGCATCGAGGCTGCTGACGAAGCGGGCTTCGACGGCCGGCAGCTGCGTGGCCAAGCGGTCGCGCGGGGCCCCGCTGCCGGCCGGATCGAACTTGGTGCGGAAGCCCTCGACCAGCAGGCGCGCCGGCTCCGGACTGCTCGCCAAGGCCTCGTACAGCAACCCACGCGCCGCCACCCCGGCTTGCTGGGCGTGCCCGGCGTAAGCGCGCAGCAGATCAACCTCCCGCCAGGTCAGCCCGGCATGGAGTACCAGACGGTTGAGAATATCGTTGTCGCTGCGCCCGGCGCGCAGTGCCAGCACCGCCTGCGCCAAGCGCCCGCCGGCGTGCTCGGGATCGAGTCGCTGCCCGGCCGTGTCCTGCACTAGAAAGGTATGGATGCGCACCGGGCCTACAGCCGGCAGCATCACATCGAGGTGATCCTCTTCGAAGACTTTCAAGCCGAGGTTTTCCAACACCGGCAGGAAGTCGCTCAGCACCAGTTCTTCGTCCAGCAGGTAGAGCTTGAGCGCGGTGAAGCGCGCCGCCGCCGGAACGGTATCGTTGGAGATATCGACCTGCGGGGCGCGCGCGGCCGCCAGCGCCTCCAAGCAGCGCAGATCGCGAACGGCCATGGCAATGTCGGTGGCGGCGCGGTATTGCGCCGACAATGCCGGCAGATACTTGGCCGCCCATTCATCGGCCAGCGATCGCGCCATCTCCCGGCGCAGCTGGTCGACCAGCCGATCCTCCCAGGTGCGCAGCAGCTCGCTGAGATCGCTTTCGAGATCACCGGCGCGCACCACCGGCAGGGTCTCGGGGGCGGCACCGATGTAGAAGTGAAGCCGTACCAGCTCGAGCTCATCGAGGGCGACGTGCCGGTGCAACAGCGTACCGTTGAGCGTTTGCAGCAGGCGCTGCTCGATGCGCGCGTGCAGGTCTTCGGAAAAGCGCGGGCGGGCCATAATAACGACGACAAACAGGCCGCGCTGCAAGGCGTCGGGGCGACACACTACGCGCAGAGTCTCGGCCCCCTCGGCGGCGCGAATGGCCCGGATCTCCTCGGCCACCGCTGCCGCCTCGCTGCCGAAGAGCTCTTCTTTCGGGATGGTGTTGAACAGCTCGGTGATCGCGCGGTAGTCGTGCGAATCGGGCACCGCCTCTTCGCGCGCCAAGATGGTGTCGAGCTGGCGGCGCAGCAGCGGCAACTGCGCGGATTCCTCGCCGTAGGCCTTGGCGGTGAACAGCCCGACGAAGCGATACTCGCCGGCCACGACGCCGGCGGGGTCGATCTGCTTCAGGCCGATGTAATCCATGTGCGCGCGGCGGTGGATCGGGCTTTCGGCGTTGGTCTTCGAGACCAGCAATAGCGGCGGCTCGTTGAGGCGGCGGCGCAGCGCGGGCGGGATCGGGCGCGGCGTCATGTAGCTCGAGCGCTGTTCGTCGCGCAGGATGCCCAGTCCGCTCCCCGCCCGCACCGCGCTGCAGCGCTCGTTGCCCTGGCCGCTGAACTCGTATTCGCGATAGCCGAGGAAGACGAAGCTCTTCTGCGCCAACCAGTCGCAGAAGGCCGCCACCTCGTCGAGGTTCTCGTTCCAGGGCCGCGGCACCCCCCGGCGGCGCAAGTTCTCTGCGTGCTGGGCCAGCTGGGCGCGCATGGCGGGGTAGTCATCGGTGGCGGCGACGACCGCTTCGAGCCGCAGCAGTAAGGCGGCCTGCAGCGACGCCGCGTCGCTGGTGCGCTCGATTTCGGCATGCACGAAGGATTCGTGGGCACCCACCACCTCGGGTGCGCCGACGGTGAGCAAGACGCCGGCGCGGTCGCGCTCGACGCCCATGACCGGATGCAGCACCCGGTGCAGCTTACCGCCCAGCGCCTGCACCCCCTCGCGAATGGTGTCGACGATGAACGGGCGATCCCGCATGGTGGTTTGGATCACGGTGCCGGCGGCGTCCCAGCCGTCACGCGCGCCATCGGGGTTGAAGACCCGCACCCGCGGCTCACTTACCAGCGGCTCGCTGAAGAAGCGAAAGGCCGGCACCGTGATCGCCGCCCACACTTGAGGGTCGCCAGTCACTAAGTGTTCGATCGCGCCCTTGGCGAACAACTGCCGCGCAAAGGCATCGGCCAGCGGCCGCTCGATCGGTGTCAGCAGGGCCCGCATCCGTTCCAGCACCGCGCGCAGGGCCGGCGGGTCGCCCGCCACCGGCGTGCGTTCTTCCATCAAGCGGGCGATCGCCTTCGAGAACTCCGCCACGTCCAACTCCTAGGCCGCGTTGGCCAGCGGTAGGGCCAGCAGCTCCCCGGCCGCCGCCGCTCCGGCCTGTAGCAGAAATTGTTTCGCACCAGCGTCGGTGGCCGCTGGCAGCGGGCACTGCAAACTCGTGCACGAGCGCTGTTGCGCGCGCTCGGCAGCAAAGCGCAGCAAAGTGGTGCCGACCCCGCAACGGCGCGCCGGTTGCACCACCAGCAAGGCGGCGAGAGTGGCTTGCGGCGCGGCGGCTAGTTGCCGCGCGTAGGTGACGTGCACCACGCCCACCACGCGCTCGTCGATGGTGGCCAAGTACAAATCGGTGCCTAGATCCGCCACCAGGTTGCGGAAGCGGTGCAGCGCCGGGCGCTCGGGTGGCGGCACCGGCAAGCCGGCCTCCGCCAGCAGGCTCATGACCGCGACGAAGTCGGTGCGGCGCGCACGGCGAATACGAATCGGTCGGCTCACCATCGCGGCAGTGTTTACCAGAGTCGCGCACGAACTGCGACGCGGGCGAGCGGGGTGGTGGGGCCGGGGTGTGCGACAAATCTGTGGGCAATGTGCAGCCGACCGGGCAAATCCTCACCAGCCTGACAGTACTGTGTACTGTCAGGCCGAGGCCTATGGCCGAAAAGGACGCAATTTGTCATCTTCCAGGCGCGGCGCCACTTCTTCAGCTGCTTCTCCCGCACGATTGCGGTCTCTGCGCAGCAGTGCGCTCCGTTGTAGTCCTGCTTGTCAACGCCGTACTTGGCCGAAAGACCCTCCAC
>JACQVA010000139.1 GCA_016210005.1 Deltaproteobacteria bacterium
ACAATCCCCATAACACGTGGGGAGCACCGTCGGTGATCAGCGGTTCAGTTCAACGGGGCCTTTCCGCCATCCGGCGGCAACCACCACAGCATCTCGCGCAACGCCCCGTCGCGCCGGATGCCGGAAAAACCCTTTTACGTTAGGCCTTCGCTTGTTCTCCATTCTGGCGAGCTTCTGCACAGCACGGGCGGCATGCTTCACCAACGGGACCTCTCCCGGCTCGACGAACGGGGCGATCAGTGATCCGTCCTCCTTCGGCGCAAACTTCGCCATCTCATAGGGCCGCGTGCTGTCCCCGACCACGAACCAAAGGAGTACGCCCGGCAGCAAGAACTGATAAGAGGTGTAGCCGTCCAACTTGGTCCGAGCAGGACGTGCCATGAGCCCGAACGTCGGCTCCGTGAACACGTAGAAAAGGCAGGGGTAATCCGCTTGGGCGCGAGCGTTCTTTTCACGCAGCATCGTTCGAAGACGTTCCTCATGATGCGGCCCAAGAGCCACTTCAGCATAGTCCCGGCCGCGTGCCACGCTGGCGCGCCACAGCACTGAGAGAAGAAGGAGCTTGAAGCGTGGGTAATCGAATCCGGCGACGTGGACGGCCCAGCTGCCATCATCCCCTTGGATAGGGGTTACCGAAATCCCACGCACTGGTTTTTGCGCCACGAATCCTCGCCAGACTTCGACATTGGGGTGCTCGTACTGCTGGTTGATCTCCCCTTCACAGGCAGAGCACAGCAGCTTCTCTCTAATGCCACGTTGAAGTGGCCTCTCTTTCTTTGGTCGGCCTTCTTCCTCGCTCACGAAGATCATCCGATGCTTGTCATCGTACAACGGTTCGTACATGAATTCCGGTACAATGTGTGAGTCACATAGCGGAGAAGGGTTGTGGCAGAGCTTACAGCGCCGATCGCGCACCTCAGATCTTGTATGTTTCGCCATGTCCTAACGCCTTGGCGCTCAGCCGCCGCGGCCAGATCGGGACATTCCGCTCTACACCAGCCGGCTCGTGGCCGCGGTCGGCTGGAGCGCTGAGTTAGAGCATCGGGCACTCACCACATGTCCCCGCGCTGTCTTACGCTGCAGCGCTCTGCTGAAGCACAATATCTCGCCCCGGCGCAACCGCGCGCAAGAGTTCATCGAGCTTCTCCACCGTGGGAACCGACGCCCCTCGTTCGTACCGCGCATAGGCGTTCCGAGATTTCACGCCCAGCCGCTGGGCAGCTTGCGCCAGCGAAAGACCGCTCTTCTGGCGCTGCCTCTTTAGCAACAGGCTCACCATCGTCCGCGCGTCCGTGGAACTGACCTCGAACTTGTCGTTGCCAACCGGGTGGATATCGACGCAGAAGCCCTTGCGATTGGCCATGGTCACGAACCAGTCCGCGATCATGTCGAGCGCTTCCCTCCGGGTGTGGCCCTGCGTCATCGCATCAAAGACCGGGACCTCAGCCAGCCAGAACTTGCCTTCGCTGCAAAGCTTGCCTTGAAATCGCATCTTCAGACCTTCTTGGCGCGGACCAAAATGACCGTCGCCAGTTTCTCATTGATCTCCGTATGGCGCGGCACGGTCTCCTCACGCTCACCGTCGAACCACACATCGTGCTTTCCCCCGTGCCGAACGAATCTCCATCCGAGGCTTCTCAACCGCCGCTCCAGCTCCCGCCTCTTCATTGGGACAATGTACACCTATCGGTGTGCAAGGGACAAGTCCGCGAAGCCCAGCATGACCCGCGGTGCGCGACACGGAACGCTGCGGATCTTTGGCAGAATGCGTCTCGCGCACTGTCGGGTCGATGCCCATGCTCGGCCTCACGCGGGTATGATCCTCGCCCGTTACGCGGCCATTCATGCGATTTCCACAACCGCTTCGCCCTGTTCGAGAAGCTGCCGGGCACGTGGAAAACGCACGGTGAGCAGACTCCTGAGCGATGCGTCCGACGTGTTGCCACAGGTCACCCAGAGAACCTGCGGTGGGGGACCCAGGCGCTCGACAAGCTCCACGAAGTCGGCATCCTTGCTCATCACGACGATTCCAGCCTGCCGCCCCGTCTGAAAGATCTCCGGATCCTTGGCGTTCCGTAGCCCAAGATCGCGAACCGCGTGCGCCTCTACGCCGAAGCTGTCGTTGATCCATCGCGCCAACGATGGTGACAGCTGCGCATCGATCCAGATGATCACGCCGTCAACACTGGATGGTCGAGGCGCCGGCTCGCAAACCTCAGACAGGCGCGGATGTCCTCGGGCTCGAGATCGGGCAGTTCCTCGATCACCTGCTCCGCCGAGAGACCGTTGGCCAGCAGATCGAGGACGTCAACAACGCGGATTCGCATTCCGCGAATGCAGGGCCGTCCGCCACACTGGTCGGAGTCGACTGTGATTCGCTCTGCGATTTCAGTCACGGCCGCTTCCTCTGCATCGGATCGTAGCATGCCGCCACCTTGCAGCCAACGAATGGCCTTGATCGCAGTTGATCGCAGCAGCTCTTCGATCTCCACGCTGGCGAGCCCGCCGAACGTAAAAGGGTTTTTCCGTCATCCGGCGCGACGGGGCGTTGCGCGAGATGCTGTGGTCGTTGCCGCCGGATGGCGGAAAGGCCTGCCTGCGCCGCAGCTTCGGCAGGCAGGCCCCGTTGAACTGAACCGCTGATCACCGACGGTGCTCCCCACGTGTTATGGGGATTGTAGGGCGATTAGGGGTTCGATGGCAAGCGCACGGGGTGCTCAAAGGCCGGGGACCGGGCGC
>JACQVA010000140.1 GCA_016210005.1 Deltaproteobacteria bacterium
CCCCAATGTACAGCGTGCCGTTCCGTTTGCTGGCCAGGATGTAAACGCAGAACTGCTTGTCCATAGCGCCAAACGCCAAACTGGATTCCCGCTTTCGCGGGAATGACGGCCATAACACCGAACCACGTTACCCACAAATTTGTCGCGCATCCGTAGTCCGACCATACCCGACCCGACAAAACCGCCCTACCCTGCCGGCGCCGTGCCGGCGCTGGCCCGCGCCGGCCGCACCAAGTTCCCGGGCTTGCGAGCCTTATGTGCCGCTGTCCCCTGACCATATTGCAGTTCCAGGTAGGTGACGATGTCATCCGACTCGTACAATTCCTTACCGGTGTTGGGGTCGATCAGATACGGCACCTGCATCTTGCCCCCGCGCTTGACCAGCTCGGCCCGCTTCGGGCTCCCCTTCGGGAGGTTGCGCACAAGGTGTTCGAGATCCAGCTCGCTCAGGCATTCACGCACCTTACGGCAGTAGGGCGATCCTTCCATGTTGAACAGCGTGAGCGGTTTCAGCCTCGCCGCGCGTGGGGTCGTGATGCGGGAGCGCGTGCCGCGCGCCAGCCGGACCGCGCTGGCGATGGCGGAGTCGAGGTTGTCGACAAGGCTAGGAATCGGCAGCGCCCAGCCGGCGCGGCGGCCGGCTCCGTAGGTATCATTGAGATACTCGATGATGCCGTCCGACTCGTACAGGCCGGTGCCGGTGTTGGGATCAATAAGATACGGCACCTGCATCTTGCCGCCCTGCTGCACCAGCTCGCTGCGGCGCGGACTGCCGTGCGCTACCGGATGAGCCAGGTAGTCGAGATCCAGCTCACAGAGTACCTCACGCACCTTGCGGCAGTATGGGCAACCTTCGAAGTCGTACAGCTCGAGTTGCTCATCCGGACCAGGCCGTTGCTCCGCGGTGACTTTGGGGTAGAGCCCGCGCCCTAGCCGCACGACGGTGGCTGCAAATGCCGACATATCGTTCGCGATGCCCATGATCTCGCCTCCCGACACACTCATTACCCCGGTTCGCGAGCCGGGTGAAGAAGGGGGGGACCACCTCGCCAACAAGTGCAGCAAACCGACGGGCTCCTGCCAACTTGCGCGGGCTGGCAGCATCCGGCGTCCTGGGGATCTCGGAGCCGTGGCGGCGCCGCACCGGCGACGATTGGACCGTGTCCAGTGTAATTTGCGGCATGTGTCAGATTCTGCCGATGCTCTTTAGGCGTAAAGGGGAAAAATTTTGCGGAAAATGGTTTGATTTAACGGCGCCATGGTGTACGGTAATTCTGCTGCGAAAAGGTGGGAGGAGGGGAGGCGGTGGCTAACTCCACGCGGGGGACAGGTCTGGATGGAAGACGCCACACTCGTAGTCTGCAGTGATCCGACAGAGCGCGCCGCCTACTCAGGCTGGCTGCGCGCCGACGGCTACCGCGTGGCAGAGGTGTCTTGCACGGGAGACGCACTCACCCAGCATCGCCGGGGTACGTTCCCTCTGACGGTTGCGGAATTGGCCGCACGTGAGCTCGACGGCATCGAGCTGATGCGGGCAATCCGCGCCACCAAACCCGAGGCCGAGTTTCTCATGCTCGGGAGCGGGGAATCGGTGGGATCAGCGGTGGCGGCCATGAAGGCGGGCGCGGCCGATCTGTTGCTCAAGCCGATCAGGCGCACTGACTTCATGGAGTCGGTGCACAAGATTTGGACACCTCGATTACGGCCTGAAAGCCGGCAGCTTGAAAACGAGCTGCGCTCACGTTTCGATTTTTCGGAAATCGTGGCGCGATCGCCACAAATGCTCCACGTCCTGGCCATTGCCGCCCGGGTGGCGCCGCGCGACACAACGGTACTGCTCACCGGCGAGAGCGGGACCGGCAAGGAGCTGATGGCGCGGGCAATCCACCGCAACAGCGCGCGCGCAAGCCGTGGCATGACCTCGATAAACTGTGCGGCGATTCCCGAAGCCTTGCTCGAAAGCGAACTGTTCGGCTACCGGAAGGGAGCCTTTACCGGTGCCGACTGCGATAAGCCGGGCCTGCTGGCAACTGCCGATGGCGGCACGTTGTTCCTGGACGAGATTGCCGAACTTCCGTTAACAACACAGGCCAAGCTACTCAGATTCATCCAGGAGGGAACTTTTTTTCCTGTGGGTAGCCCGTTGCCCAGCACTGCCGACGTGCGCATCATTTCTGCCACCAACGCCCCATTGGCTCAGCGGGTCGAGGCGGAGACTTTCCGGCGCGACCTATACTACCGCCTGTCGGTCTTTCCCCTACACGTCCCTCCGCTGCGTGAGCGCCCCGAGGACATCGTGCCACTGGCCCAGCATTTCCTGGCTCGGCTCGAGCGGCAGAGCATCAACCGGGTGCCTGGTCTTTCACGTGAGGTGGTTCATTACCTGACGGCTCGCAGCTGGCACGGCAACGTGCGCGAATTGGAAAGTGCCATCGAGCGCGCGGTGATCCTCAGCGACGGCAGCCTGCTGACTTCGGCAGATTTTCGTCAGCTCGATATGCAGCCCGGCTCCACCGCCGCCGTGCGCCGCTTGATAGAGCTACCGGAAACCGGCATCGACCTGCCCGAACTCAACCGGAGCCTGGTCGTCGAGGCGTTGGCTCGCACCAATCAGAACGTCTCCGCGGCAGCGCGCCTGTTGTCGCTTAGCCGTCCCGCCCTGCGTTATCGAATGAAGAAGTACGGATTTTCAGTCCGCTGATGCCCAGCGCCGGGCCAGTTTGATCATTTGATCCAGCGTTAATTGAGCACTTGGTCTGGGAGGGGCATCGTGTTCGCCCTTCCGCTTTGATCACAGAGCATCCCGGCAGTGGCTCGGTTCTTGGTCTGCTACCCCGCTGTCGGCGTTGTGCTGACGGCTGGATTAGGACAACCGCGATTTACGACACGTCTACCAAGGGGAGGAGTGTATGAGCCAGCGCGCCGTGGAAGCAGCGCTGGGGAAGCTCATCTGTGACGACAGCTTCCGCCGCGATTTCTATCAAGATGCTGAAGCCGCGGCGGCGCGAGCGGGGTTTTTTTTGACTCCGATCGAGTTAGCCAGTCTTCACAAGATCGAGCCCGAGGCCATCGAGGTCTTTGTCGCGCACGTTGATGATCGCGTGCGGCGGGCAGAGGCCGCCCTTCGGCATTCTCGGCCGACGCTTATCAGGCGTTAGTCGGGAACCGTTGGCTGATCATTCTGGCGAGAGTCCGGAATGGCCCTGGACCGAACAGCGGGTGCGCGGCTGTTCAGGGCGACACAAGACCAAATGCGGCCGCAATCGAGGATGGGCCACAGAAGAAGGAGGGCTGGAACAGACTATGGGCCCGTCGGGCGGAGCTATAGGCAGGCCGGAGCAGCAACTGAACGGTGCGCCAGCCCGTGCCTGGTACGTCGTTCAAACAAAGCGACATCGCGAAATGGTGGCGCAGCGGTTCCTGGAGGAAAAGGGCATTGGCAGTTACCTGCCGCGCGTCATCCAATGGCCGCGTCCGGTAGTCGGCAGCGAAATCGGCCCGATGTTTCCAAGCTACCTGTTCGTTTGCGCTCTCTTGCCGGACGAGTTTGCGCGCGTCATGTGGACTCCGGGCGTGAAAGCCTTCGTTAGCTTCGGCGGCTGGCCGTCGGCGCTCGGTGCCGAGGTCGTCGATTACCTGCGCAGCCAAGAGGCGCCCGACGGCTTGATTCGCTGCGGGCAAGGCCTGGCGCAGAAGAACGAAGTGCGGATCGTCGCCGGCCCGTTTCGGGGCCTGACCGCGATCGTCGAACAACGCCTGCCCGCGCGCGAGCGTGTGCGCGTACTGATGGATATCCTGCAACGGCAAACGCCGGTGGAACTGCCGGAGAAATGGGTGCGGTTGGCCTGATGGCAACGCGCAGATCCACAATCCCGTTCGGCACTCCCGCGCCCTGGTTGGTGCTGGCCGCCTCGCTCACGTTGGCGGCGTGCTCGGCTTCGCGCCTGCCGCCCAGCCCACCGCTACCAACGCTCCAGAGCGCCGCACCAGCGGCGGCCGGCACCTACGTGCTGCAACTCGGCGATGCCGTCAGCGTCAAATTCTACAACAGCCCGGAACTCAATGAAGACGTGGTGGTGCGGCCAGACGGGATGATCTCCCTCCAGCTGATCGGCGACGTGAAAGCCGCCGGGCTGACACCTGCGGCGCTCGCTGCTGACCTGACGGGGCGCTACGTGCAGGAGCTGTCGAACCCCCGTATCAGCGTCATCGTCCGCCAATTGGGCACACCGCCGATCTACGTGGCCGGCGAGGTCGGGCGCCAAGGCGTTCTTCCGCTCACCGGCGGCATGACCCTGTACCAAGCGATTCAGCAAGCGGGCGGATTTCAGATCACCGCCCAACGCAAACAGGTGATTCTGATTCGGCGAAGCCCTGAAGGCCGGGCGAACGGTCACTCAGTCGACGTCGCAGCCGTCGAGAGTGGCGAGCACCCCGAGCAAGACATTCCGCTCCAGCCCTACGATGTCGTCTTCGTCCCCACGTCGTTCATCGCCGATGTCGACAATTTCGTCGATCTGTACATCAAGCGGGCTTTACCAGTTCAGCCCGGGGTTTTTCTGGGACCGTAATGACGGGAGTGGTCCATGAATGATTCGGCGCTACCGTTACTAGTCTGGCAAGACCTCGTTGCCACGCTGATGCGCCGGCGCAAGCTGATCGCCGCCGTCTTCGCCAGCGGCGTGACCAGCGCGGCGGTGCTGGTTGCGCTGCAGGCACCAACGTACCGTGCGACCGCTAAACTGATGGCCACCGCCGAGCGCACTCAGATCGTGGTCTCACCCGCGGCCGACTCCAAGCCGACGGTCGATCGGGTAACCGTCGAGTATCTCAGCTCTGAAGTCGCCCTGTTGCGCAGCCCGGCCCTGGTCCGTGAAGCGCTCGAACCTTATCGCGAGCGTTTCAACGCGCGGCGTAACGAGCCGGCGCCCCTGGCGCAACGCCTGGTCGCAGCCCTCAACTCGGTCATCCTTCTACCCACGAAGATCTACCGCGGCATCCACGGCGTTCCCGTCGGAGACCCCTTCGAACGCTGGGTGCTCGGCGTCGCCAAGGACGTCACGATCACGCCGCTCGGCAAGTCGAGTGTGATCGAGATCTCGTACGCCGGCCGAGAACCCGAGTGGACAGCGAAGCTGGTCAACGAACTGGCCTCGCGCCACGTCGAACGCCGCGCCCGCCTCAACCAAACACTGGACGCGCGCCGCTTTCTGGAAGCGCAGCGCGAGCTGCTCGCCACCAAGCAACGTCAGGCCGAAGAGGCACTCGGGGCCTTCTACGAACGCGAGGGCATCACCGACTCGGTGCCGGATCAACAAGCCGTGCTGCACACCCGGCTGAAGGACTGGGAAACCGCGCTCGTCAATGCCGATACCGAGCTCGCTGAAAACACCGCGCGCGCGGACTTTCTCGCGAATCTAGTCAAGCAACCGCGCGCAGCCATCGGCGGCGCGGCCGCCACAACCCGCCTGGCTCAAGCCGATCCGCGGCAACTGGTAAAGAGCCGCATCGCCGAGTTGGCTTTGCAACGCAGTGAATTGTTATCCAAGTTCGCCCCCACCAGCATCAAGGTGCAGGACCTCGATCGGCAAATCGCCGAGGCCCAACGCCTACTCGGCGCCGACAGCACCACCGAGCGCGGTCTGCCCGCCGATCTCGGCACCGCCGATCAAGGCCTCGAGACCGAGCTGGCGCAGGCGAGAACACAGATGGCCGCAGTGAAGGCGCGCAAAGATGCTCTGAGGGCACACATCGCCGAGGCCCGCGCCAAACTCGATCACCTGGATCAGATCGCCTCCGAGCACGAACGGTTGGACAAAGAAGTGGCGGCAGCGAAGGAGACCTTCCTCACCTACGTCAGAAAGGAAGAGGAAGCGCGCTTTTCGAACGCGCTCGACGAGTCACGCATTGTGAACGTGACTGTGGCTGAGCCGGCGCAAGTGCCGATCGCCCCGGAGCCCTCAAAAGGACCGGTGGTTCTTGCACTGGCCGCCGCTCTGAGCCTGATCGCCGGGTTCGTCATGGCGCTGCTGCGCGATCGCCTCGACCCCGCCGTCAAGAGCGCCGCCGAAGCCCGGCGCATTACCGGGCTGCCGCTGCTGGCCGATATTCCGGGGTGAGTCGTATGCGCGCGCTGCCACCTGGCGGACGCCGTAGGTCAATGGAGTCAACCGTGCGGCCAATCGCCCTCGGCGATGAGTGATACGCACCCATGTACATCCATCATTTCGGTTTAAGCGGCGAGCCGTTTGCGCTCACCCCTGACCCAGCGTTTCTCTTCCTGAGCGCCGGGCACGCGGAAGCGCTCGCCGCCCTGAAGATAGGTCTGACCGGCCGCCGCGGTCTCGTCCTCATGACCGGCGAGGTCGGTACGGGCAAGACGACGCTGCTGTATTCCCTGCTCGGGCAGCTCGGCCCGGAGGTCCACTCGGCCTACGTTTCCAACACGCGGCTAGCCTTCGACGACATGTTGCGGCAGGCGCTGGCCGATTTCGGCTCACCGTCCGAGAGCCGTGACCGTGTCGAGCTGTTGACCTGCCTCAACGTGTTCTTGCAACGCTGCGCCAAGGATGGCGCGATCGCGGCGCTGGTGATCGACGAGGCCCAGAACCTCGACGACGACACTTTCGAGAACATTCGCCTGCTATCCAACTTCGAGAGCTTCACCGCCAAGCTGCTCCAGATCATTCTGGTCGGGCAACCGGAATTGGAGGCCAAGCTGCGCCGGCCGCAGCTGCGCCAGGTGGCGGAACGGGTCGCGGTCCACTGCCACGTGAGCCCGCTCACCCGCCAAGAGAGCCGGCGCTACATCGCTCACCGTCTGGAGCGGGTCGGCGGCACACTTGCCCTCTTCACCCGCCCGGCGCTGCGCCTGGTAGTGCGCCGAGCGCGTGGTATTCCCCGCCGGATGAACATTCTCTGCCACAATTCCCTGCTGTTTGCGTACGGACAAGGCGCCGAGCGCGTAGTGCGCGCACGGGTACGGGCTGCGGCAAGCGACTGGACTGCGCGCGGGCTGGCGCATGATCGCCGCGGCCAGTCCGCTGCGGCGGATTCCACGCGCCGTCGCTTATCACTGCCGCTGGCCGCAGGCGCCAGCCTCTGCATCGCCGCTGGGCTGCTAGCGCTGATCGCCGGCAACGTCCGCCCACCGCGGCCGGTCGAGCGCGCCACCATCGCCGCGCCGCAGCTTGCGATGGCCGCCTCCTCGGCGGTGGCGCCAGACCCGCGGCGGCATGCCGGCGAAGCCGCACCGCTGGCAGCCGAGCGAGACGGCAACCAGGCCGAGGAGCAAGTCGCGCTGGCGCGCGCGCCCGTACCCGAAATCGAGGTGAGCGTGGCCGCGCCGCCGCAATTGCCACCGACACTCAACCAAGAGAGTTCTGACGACTCCGCCGGCTGGCTGGCTCCGTCTGCTGAACCCGACGCCGAACCCGATGCCGGCGTTCGCGTGATCCGCGTAACGCCAGGCACTACGCTGGCGGCGCTGACCAAAGCGGCTTACGGGGAAGTCAGCCCCGAGCTGTTGCGCCGAGTTCAGGCGGCCAACCCGCAGATTGCGGACCCAAACCGCATCCTGGCGGGCGACGCGCTGCGATTTCCCGAACTCCGCGCCCAGCGGCGGTGACAAGGACAGCCCATGAGTGAATACTTCCGAGTGCTGAAACAGCTGGAAGAGGACGAACGCGAGCCCCAGCGACCGGTCAGCAAGCCGGTGGCGGTGCCGCGCAAGAGCGCGCACCCCGAGCCGGCGCTGATGCCGGTCAAGAAGCCGGGCTCCTCGCCGCCGGCTTTGGCGCGGACCAGCTCGACGAGCGCGTCGTACGCCACGTTACTGGGCAACCTGCGCGCGCTCGGCGGCGCTGAAGCGATCCGGCTGGTGGTGTTTGCCAGTCCGGGCACCAACACCACCGTACGCCCCGTGACCACCGGCTTGGCCAACCACGCCGGCGGCCTAGGCCTAGACGTTTTCGCCGCCACGCTGGCTGAGTCGGCGGGGCATTTCGTCCTCACGCAGTTACTCGACGCCGGCGGGCGTGGCGAAAAGACGGAGCCGTTGGCGCTCGACCTCCACCGTACGGTTTGGCAGTCCGATTTCACCGATTGGCTGAGCCGCCTCACGCCAACTCCCGATCTAGTCCTGCTCGAAGGGCCACCGCTGGAGCAGTCCGCGGACGCCGCCCTGCTGGCCCGCGCCTGTGACGGCCTGGTTATCGTCGCCGAGACTGAAGTAACTCCCCGTGAGCTGCTACGGCTGGCAGCGGAGCGGGCACGGCTGGCCGAATGCCGCACCCTGGGCGTGGTGATGCACGGAACCAAGGATTACCTGCCGGCGTGGCTGCACCGACTCCTGGGCGGCAGCGGACCAGCGCCCTTGTCCAGCGCACGAGATTGATGACTTCGCGCCGCGCATTCTTGCTGGTAGTGCTCGAGCTCGCGGACTTGTTCGTGATCTGCGCGAGCTTCGTGGTGGCGGTGGCCGCCACCATGGAAGAGCCCCACGTCGAGGGCTGGCTGCCGATCCTCGAAATGCGCGTCAAGCTACAGAATCTCTTCTTCCTTCTCGCTTATCTGGGCTTCTGCCACCTGGCGCTGCGCAGCCGCGGCCTCTACCGTTCGCACCGGCTGTCGTCCCCCAGCCAACTGCTGAGCGACCTCGCCGCCGGAGTTCTCATCGCCATTTGCCCCTTGGTACTGCTCGGGCCGTTGCTGCACTTTCAGTTTGTGACCAATCTGTTTTTGGCCGGCTTCACCGCCATGGCCTTCATCGGCCTGAGCCTGGAGCGAACCGTGGTGCGGGAAGTCGCGCGGCGGATTCGCCGCCGCGGCCGCAACCTGCGCGACATCATCATCATTGGCGCCGGCGACGACGCCTGCGACTTGATGGCGAAGTTGGCTCACCATCAGGACCTCGGCTACCATGTCGTTGAGGTGATCGAGACCTCGCCCGCGCTCGCGGGTAACGGCGCCGGCAAGGGCGGAAACGGCGCCACCGGCAGCGGCGCCGGCCAGCCGGTCGATCCAGTTATTGCCCGCGTCGAAGCGCTATTGGCGCGTGGGCCGATCGACGAGATCTTCGTGGCGCTGCCGCTCGACACCTCGCAACCCCTGGTCGCCCGGCTGCTCTCGATCTGTGATGAAGAAGGCATCACCGTGCGGGTGATGGCGCATCTCGCCTCGCTCTATTGGGCGCGGGCGGTGCCCGACGAACTCGAGGGTCAGCCCGTGCTCACGATCTACACGGGGCCGCAAGAGAGCCTGGCGCTGCTGGTGAAGCGCAGCATCGACATCGTCGTGGCCCTGGTGACCCTGCTGGCCTTCGCGCCGATGTTTGCCTTGGTTGCTCTGGCCATCAGGCTGGAATCGGGTGGACCGGTGTTCTTTGCGCAGGAGCGGGTCGGTCTCAACCGCCGCCGCTTCCGGGCTTACAAGTTTCGCACGATGGTGGTGGACGCCGAGAGCATGCAGGCGCAGCTGGAATCGCTCAACGAGGCCGAGGGGCCAGTGTTCAAGATCAAGAACGACCCGCGCATCACCGGTCTCGGCCGTTGGTTGCGGCGGCTGAGCATCGATGAGCTGCCACAGCTGATCAACGTCGTGCGCGGCGAGATGAGCCTGGTCGGCCCCCGGCCGCTGCCCGTGCGCGATGTCAGCCGGATCGACGTGCGCTGGCACAAGCGCCGCTTCAGCGTCAAGCCCGGCATAACCTGTCTATGGCAAGTCAACGGGCGGCGGCCGCAGTTCGACGAGTGGGCGCGGCTGGACATGCAGTACATCGACAACTGGTCCTTGGGCCTCGACTTCAAGATTCTGTTGAAAACCATTCCGGCGGTCTTGTCACGGCAAGGAGCGCATTGACCTCGACACCCGACACTGCGGCGGCAGTCACGGTCGTCATCCCCTGCTTCAACGAAGAAGCGGCCCTGCCGCCGCTACTGGCAGGTCTGGCCGCAATGCGAGCCGGCGGACCGGCGCGCGGCTGGCATTTCATCTTCGTCGACGACGGCAGTACCGACGGTACCTTCAGCACCTTGTTACGCGCGGCGTGCAATGATTCCCGGGTCGAGGTCTTCCGCCACCCGGAAAACCTCGGTCTGGGCGCGGCGCTGCGCACCGGCTTTGCCCATTGCATATCCCCTTACGTCTGTACCACCGGGGTCAGCTCCGTCTATCCGCCGGAGCGATTGCCCCAGTTGTTGGCGGCGTTGGCGGGCGGCGCTGCCATCGCCACGCCCGCCGGCCTCGGCGGCAATGGCAACCAGAGCTCATCGGGTGCGGCGGCAACTGCGCTTAGCCGAGTGCTCGCGCGTAGTTACAACCGGTTTCTGGGGCACGACTGGCAAACTTGTAGCTGCCTGTTTCGTGCCTATCGCCGCGAGGTCCTAGAGCGGATTCGATTTATCGCCGACGGGGCTTTAGCGCCGGCAGAGATCCTCGGCCGAGCGCGACTCGCCGGCTATCAGGTCGAAGAAGTGGCGATGCAACTCGGCACACCCGCGGCTACACCGCAGCCCTCACGCGTACCGTTCACTATCGCTCACGCCCGTTTGCTCACCCGCATGGCCCTGACGACTGCCGTGCAGCAACTGTGGCAGTTGGGCCGGGAGTGGCGCTCGTGAGTATGCCGGTCAGAGCTGCCGCGGCGCTTTCAGCCTATACCGCTGGCAGGTTACCGGTGATACCGATCCTCGGGGTGCAGGTCACCGACGCCACCAAGCGCGAGGCCATCACCTTGTTCGAGCATTGGATTGCGACGCGCCCGGCCCGTACCCGCGCCGTTTTCATCGTCAACGCCCACACCCTCAACTTGGCGTGCGACGATCCGGCGTACCGCGCCGTGCTCAACGCCGCTGATGTCGTCTTCGCCGACGGCACCGGGGTACGTTTGGCGGCAAGGCTCAAAGGCGTACAGTTGCGCGACAATCTGGTCGGGACCGATCTGCTCCCGGCTTTCTTCAGGGCCAAGCTCGAGTGCCACTATCGTTATTTCGTGCTCGGCGGCGCGCCGGGAACGGCCGAGCGGGCGGCGGCGCATCTGCGGCGTGAGTTTCCGGGCATCACCATCGCCGGTCACCACCATGGCTACTTCGGCCAACGCGAGGCGCCGGAGGTGGTACGTCGCATCAACGCCAGCGCGCCCGACCTGCTGCTGGTTGGGATGGGCAATCCGATTCAGGAACAGTGGATTCAGCGGCATCGCGCCGCCCTGCGGGTGCCCATCAGCGTCGGCGTCGGCGGTCTATTCGACCATTGGGCCGGCCGCTTGCAGCGTGCTCCCCGCTGGGTACGCGATCTCGGCATGGAGTGGGCACAGATCCTGATGCAGCAGCCGCACAAGTGGCGGCGCTACGTGCTGGGCAACCCCAAGTTCGTCGCCCGCGCGCTGCTTGATGCCAGACGGGACGGCGCACCGCCCCTAATTGCGCCGCCACCGAAGACAGACCCAGCCCGCCAGGACCAGCCGATGCCGCGGCGGCCTGGCGGCGCAACGGCGGCGGAGCAGTGGACGCACAACTGACCGCCGAAGCAGGGCGCGGGGTCGTGCGTGACCGGTCGCGGCAAGCCACGAAACGCTGGCGCGAAAACGTCCTGCTGCTCGTGGCCAGCCTGGCAATCACCGCGGCCCTCGGCGAAGTCGCTGCTCGACTGATCTTGCCGCGCCCGTTGCCTTGGAGATTTCCCCAGTTGTCCTATCAACCCGACCCCAATGCCATCTTCGCCCTGCGCCCGAATCAGCGCGCATACAGCGCCGACCAACCCGTGCTCATTAACGCGCGCGGGCTACGGGGACCGCTGGTCCCCTACGAGCGTACCGCCGGATGGTCGCGGGTACTGTTTTTGGGCGACTCCATTACCTTCGGATATGGCGTGGCCGATGGCGAGGTCGTCACGCAACGGGTGGCAGCGATCATGAACGAGGCGGACGTGGCCGTCGAAGTAATCAACACGGCGGTGCCGGCGTACAACACCGAGCAGGAAGTCCGCTACCTCAAACAAGAGGGGCTCCGTTATCACCCCGATTGGGTGATCGTGGGGATTTGTTGGAACGACATTGCCGACAAGTCGACCGCCCAAGTAAGTGAAGATGGCTGGCTCGTGTTACCGGGACGGGAGCAGACATCGTCACTGGCGCGCTTGCTGGAGTCAGAACCGGCGTACGCGGCGCGCAACGCGATCAAGCGCTCGCGCTTAGTGTACGGCGCGCTCCAAGGCTGGCGGGCCTTGCGCGCGCCTGGGGCCACGGACCAACAGGCGCAACTGCGCGCCGACATCTTGGAGGGCCGCCACAGCCCGCGCGTCGCTGACGGCTGGGAGCGATTGGCCGGGGCGTTGCGGCAATTGCGTGAGCTGTCGGAAAATAACGGCTTTCGCCCGCTGTTGGTCGCGTTTCCGATCCCACTGGCGCTCGCGCGCTCCTATCCACACAGCAGCTATCCGGCAACGCTCAAGCGCCTGGCTGATCGCGAGGGGCTGCCGCTGATAGATCTGACCGATGCCTTTCGCGGCGCTTACCATGGCCACGAATCGCTGTTCATCCCCTATGACGGCGATCACCCGAACGCCGCCGGCCATGCCCTGGCGGCACGGGCGATCGCGCGCTTCTTGACAGCGCCAACTGAGCAAACCCGGTCCGACTCCTGATGGCCTTAGAAGCACGCTTCGTCCGCAATTATTACGACCAGCGCATTGCCGCGGCGTCGACCTATCTCCAGCGGCGCTGGCTGACAACGCCGGGGGACTGCAAGCGCTACTTCCAGACCCTGCTCGCGCTCGACTGGGCTCTCAGTCCGGCGCGGTTCGACACCGTGGTTGAGATCGGCTGCGGCCCCGGAGTCTGGACGCGACTAATCGCCGCTCACGCGCGCCGGGTGTTTGCCCTCGACATTTCCGCCGGCATGCTGGCGCAATTTGCGAATGACTTGACCGGCTGCGGGCCGGTCGAGCGCGTCTGCGCTGACTTCACCTCGGCCCCGTTGGCCCGCGATACCGCCGACGCGATCATCTGCATTCGTGCCCTCGAGTACTTCCCCGACAAGGAGGCCGCCATCGGTGAAATGGCGCGCGTCGGGCGTGACGGCGCCAGCCTCTTCATCGTTACGAAAAACCCTGACTATCGACGCGGGCGCAACGGCAGCGAACCCAGCAGTGCCGAGCGCGCTCGCCTGCACTCTGGCCAGATCGCGCCGGTGCAACTGACCACTATTTTACGCCGGCACGGCTTCGCCGACCTCAAAGTAAGGGCGGTGACTCTGTTGCGAACTGAGATGCCGGCAGTCTGGGGTCTGTGTGACGTGCTCCACTCACTGGCCTGGAAGTACCCGGCCGCGTCCACGCTGCCTGGTTGGGTGCGGCCCCACGTCGAGAGCTACGTGGTGACCGGAACGCTGCAAAAGCTCCCCCAACGCGCTTGACTCTCGCCGTGCAAACGCTCGACCCCACTGGCGGAACCGAGAGTCGGTGTCCGACTGCCAGCACACGGCCGGCCACTCAAGACAAGGCCGCGGCGCAGGCGCGGCAACTCGCCGCCCGCTACTGGTTCCTGCCCGTGCTCGCGGGCGCCGGATACCGCCACAGCTGCTTTCTCTACTTCATCTTCGACACCGGTGTCGCCTGGTGCATTGTCGATCGGGGTGACCAGCAGGCAGCGCCTGTGGCCGTTCCGCTGTCACGCTCGCTGCCGTTCGAGGCCGCCGCCTTCGACGGCGTGTTCGCCTGTAGCACCGCTGGCTCAGCACCAGCGCTGGCCGGCGTGGTCGAACGTCTCGCGCACATCGTGCGCCCCGGCGGGGTCCTTGTCTGCGCATGTCCAGGTCTGGCCGGGCGACTGGCGACCGCGCGCCTGGCACTCGCCGAGCGCGACACCGCCGCAATGGCACCGTACTTCATCGCCACTCGCACGCTGTACACGCTTCCCGGTCTGCGGCGGCCTTCGTTGCTGTTGACTTCAGCCGAGCTGCTCGGCGCAGGGAGCACTGGCGAGTTGGTCACACCGCACTTGAGTCGACCGACACGACTGCTCGCACAGGCGCTCGCGCGGCCGAGCATCGTGCGGCGTCTCAGCTCGCGTCTGGTGCTCTGGACGCGCACCGCGCGTCCACTAGGCGAGGAACACAACAGCCACGGGGCATCACAATTACACCTATCCGCCGCGGCGCCGCCGTGGTTAGCGAGCGACGTCGACCTCGCGCTGTACACCGACAAGCCGCGCCGCGCCGCCCAACGCGCCTTCGCGGTAATCGGGGCACAAAAGCGCAGCCTGGCGGTCGTCAAATTCAGTCGCGAGCCGGACGCTAAGTTGGCTCATGAGCATTGGGCGCTGGCGCGAGTTCACCAACTGCTGGCGTCATCGCCGCTTCGGGCCACCATTCCGGCCTGGTGGTTTCGGCATACCAACGTCTTCGCTTACGAGCACCGTGCCGGCCACTCGCTGCAGGCGCTGTTCTCGCCCCTGTTCCGACCGCCATTGCAGCTGGCCGAGATTCGCCCGCTCCTGCAAGGCGCCACTGACTGGCTGGTGGCCTTTCAGCAAGCCACGCGTTTGCCGTCGACCGCACCGGCCTCGGGCATTCCGCTGGGACCCGTTCACGGTGACTTCCAGCCCGCCAACATCCTCATGCAGTCGAACGGTGCGGTGTCGGTGATTGATTGGGAGCAGTTCGAGGAGCGGCAACCCATCACGCACGACGTGCTCAATCTGTTCACCTATGTGGGGCTGTTCTACGAGCCCCGGCGGGCACTACGCGAAGCCTGCGATCGTCTATTCTTTGTGCGAACGCCTCTGGGTGAATTGCTGCGCGGCGTATTGCAGGCGTATTGCCGGGCGATGCAAATTCCCGCAGGCGAGCTGCGCCGCGCCTACGACGATTTTCTGGCTTGGCGGAGCCGGCGCCGAGTCGCTGAGGGCCTGACAAACGAGGCACATTACTTGACGGGGCTCAGCGACTTCTTCGCTTGCAACGCCGCCGCGGCGACGATCTTCGACCTGGATCGAGAGTGATGGCGACCGAGATCTCCGCTCTGCGTTGGGCGCTCAAGAAGACGGCGCGCAAGGCACTGGCACTCTCTACTGCCGGTTGCGAGCATGCTTGGCGGTGGGCCGGCAAACCGGTCACGGCTCCGGTTCGCGTACTGACCTACCATCGGTTCGGGGCCGCGCGCCGCGACCCATTCTGTGTTCGGGTTGAGGACTTCGAGCAACACATGGCCTGGATTGCCGGTCACTGTGACGCCCGCTCGCTCGCCGACGTAACCAGTATCGTGGGCGGGCAAGTACAATTCACTCGGCCCGGGGTACTCGTCACTATCGACGATGGGCTACGAAGCCTCTACACTGAGGCATTGCCGATCTTGCAGCGTTACCGCGTCCCCGCAGTTGCATTCGTACCCGCCGGCGAAATCGGCACCGCCAGCGACGAGGCGCGCCTGAGTTGGAACGAACTGCGTGACCTGCACCAGGCCGGAATCACCATCGGTTCTCATGGCTGGGTACACCGCTCGCTGGGCCGGTTGTCCGCCGCCGCGGTCCGCGACGACATGGAGCGTTCGCGCAGCGCCATCGAGCAGCGCCTGGGAATCCGGGTCAGCGCCTTTGCCTATCCTTTCGGGACGCGGGCCGATTACAACGCTGTGACCGAGGCAGTGCTCCGCGACAGCGGCTACACCTGCGCCTTCACCTCACAACACGGCGCCGTCCGCGCGGGGATGAACCCATTCAGCCTGCCGCGCATCAAGGTCGAGGGCGGTGAAGACTTGTGGATGTTTCGCTTACTCTGCCGCGGGGCACTCGACGGGTGGCAGTGGGTCGATCACACACTGTGGCGTTTGCAGGCCAGTGAGAGGCCATGACCGCACAACCTAACACGGCGGCGGCGCATCCTCGCGACCTCGGCGCCGCACGCGTCGTTAAGAATACTGCGGTGCTGCTGGCGTTGCGCGTGGGTATGCCGATGCTTTCGGTTGCCCTCGTGCTGGCGGTGTCGCGCACGCTCGGCGCCGAGGGACTCGGCCGCTACACCCTCGCCTTCACGTTCCTGTACTTCTGCGACACCATCGCACCACTCGGCTTACGTGCCTTGATCACGCGCGAGGGTGCGCGCAATGGTGCGGTATTGAAGAGTATGCTGGCCAACTCCCTGACGTTGGGCACGGCTTCGGGTCTGCTGTCGGCCGGCCTGATGGCGACGCTAGGGCTCGTCCTCGGATACGATACCGCTACTCAACGCGTGGTGTTGTTGCTGAGTCTGGCAGTTTTGCCGTCACCGCTTATGGCCTTCTTCGAGGCCACCTTCGTGGCGCTCGAGCGGATGGAGTACGTCGCGGCAATGCTGCTGGCGGAGGTAATCGTTCGGGTGGGTCTGGGCGGCGCCCTGTTGCTGGCGGGCTACGGCCTCGAGGGGGTAATGCTGGCAGCCGTAGCCGGCCGCCTGTTGGCCTGCTTCGGCGCCAGCCGCTTGGTCGAGCGAGCCGGCATACCGGTGCGGTGGGGGTTGGATCCGGTTCTGCTGCGCCAGCTGGTTCGGGAAGCGCCCACGTTTCTCATGATCTCGGTGTTCGCCACGTTGTACTGGCGTATCGATGCCTTCATGCTGTCGCAGCTTCGCGGGGTAGAAGACGTGGGCTACTACGGCGCTGCCTGGCGGCTGTTGGAGTTCGCGATCATCATACCGCAGAGCTTCTGCCTCTCGCTCTATCCGCAGATGGCCAGCGCCGCCGCGCAAGGAGCAGCCGCTCTCGATTGGCTTGGCCGCGCGGCCGCGCGCTACCTGTTCGCAGCCAGCCTGCCGGCCGCCGTGTGCGTCACCTTGCTGGCGGAGCCGATTCTGACCCTGCTCTACGGCGAGTCATTTCATGCCGCCGCGGGCGCACTGATCGTGTTGATGTGGAGCGTCGTCCCGTATGGCTGGATTCGCTACCACGCCTATGTTCTGGTAGCGGCCAATCATCAGCGAGTCGATCTTGCGCTCAACGGTCTGGCCTCGCTCTGCAACATTGCGCTCAACTTCGGACTCATTCCTGCGTATGGGGCGCTGGGGGCAGCGCTGGCGACGCTGATTTCCCTGTGGCTCTATGCCTCGCTGCAGTACCTATATCTCCAGCAGCGCCTGCCCGGTTATGCCGCGCCACTGCGACCCGATGCCGCACCGTTGCTGGCGGCGGCGCTGACTGGGGTATTCGTTTGGACTGTCAGGCAACCACACGCCGTCGTGGCACTCACAGCCGCGCCTTTCGTGTATGCCGTTACCTTGCTGGGCACGGGCTTCTTCACTTCGGCCGAGCTGCGACTGCTTCATCTCGATCGTCTGGCGAAGGCCTGCGGGGTTTCGGCGCTGATACGATAGCCAGCATGGAGCAGACCGCGTGACCATTCCAGCGACAGCCGCCGCTGCCCATTCGCCCATGCCGGCGGGGTCAGTCACACGCGCCCTGCTAACGTTCGGCACCCTTGGGATCGCAGTCGGCGCTGCGGCACTGGTTCTGGCGGGCGTTCCCACCCGCTGGATGGTTTACGTGGTCGGGGCGCTCTTCTGCGCGCTCGTTGTCTTCTCCTTGCAGGACAAGGAGAGGTTTCTTTATGGGGTGCTCGTTCTCAGCTTTCAAGCCGACGTCTCGCTGCGGTTCGCCTATGAGCGGGCCGGTAGTGAAGGGATGGTATTTCCTCTCACCACGTTCGTCGGCGCGGCCCTGCTTGGCTACTGCCTGATTTGGCGGGCGCCACACGATCAGCCGCCGTTTCGCTGGGGCGGCAAGCTCAGCGTACCGATTCTCTTGTTCTTCGCTGCTTCTGTCGCCTCGCTGCTGCGTACCTCAGAGCGGTTTGTCGGAATCACTCATCTGATATTGCAGGCACAGCTCTACTTTGCGTACTTGCTCGCCCTGAACCTGATCCGCTCTCAGCCGCAGTTGGACCGTACGGTGAAATTGCTCTTTGTCGCCGTAGCGATGCAATCGGCGGTGTACTTCATTCAGAGTGCGACCGGTGAGACCTTCACCCTGGCAGGCGAGGTTCTCGCAGAGAATCCCAACCTGCCGAGACCCGGAGGAACCGTAGCAACCAGTCCGGGAGGCTTCGCGGCCTTCATGCTTCCGATTCTCTTGATCGCCGCGGCCTACTATTTGACCGGCCAGCGCGGCCCTGCCGGACCGCGGCCCGCGATGGTAGCTGCCATGGGCATCGTGGCGCTGGTGCTGACGTTTACCCGGGCGGCTTGGGGCGCATTTGGCTTCGGCATCGTTTGGCTATTGCTCCTGAGCGCCCGCCGGGGCGCGCTGCGTTTGCGACGTGTGGGCTGGGTGGCCGCTGCCACGCTCGGTGCCGCCATTGCCTTCTCGCCGATGGTGGCGGCGCGATTTGCGGAATCCACAGTGAGCGACGCCTACGAGGAGCGGGCAGCGCTCATGCGTATGGCGCTGCGCGTTATAGCCGCGGAGCCACTGACCGGAGTCGGCACCGGAGCCTACGAGCACGCCTTTAAGTCGTATATCGACAGCGAGCTCGACACCGGCTGGGTGTACACGGTGCACAATGTCTACTTGCTGCGCACCGCCGAGACCGGCATTCTCGGTGGAATTAGCCTGGTGGTGTTGTTATTGGCTGCACTCATCCAAGCCCTGCGCCTAACCCGAACGACGCAGGCCGGCACGCGCGCGCTGGCACTCGGCTGGAGCGCTGGCCTGCTGGCCTTCTGCTGGATGATGTATTGGAACATCCTCCAGGGCTACACCTATAATGCCCAGCTATGGTTTTTGATGGGCATGGCCGAGGCCGTCGAGCTGTCGCAGGATTCGTCACGGGATGGGCGTGACCGACAGCAAGTTGGGAATTCCCGGGCGGCCGCTGACAACATCCGCCCCAACATCTGATGCGACACCCGCGGGCCGGGTGTCACCATCGAAGTCGAGCGGCGGCGCGTCGGTCGTTGTCGCCCCCCCGATCAGCCCCGAGCCAGCTTGCAAATGCAGGTCAGTCGGCGAGAGGAAGAGCGGGTCCAATTGCTTAGCGCTGGCCTCGAAGGCGCCCACCACCTGATCCCTCGTGTGAGCGATTCCCGGGATAATCCGCACCACGTTGGTAGCGCCGCTGGCACCCCAGTAAGTATTGTTGCTGTGTATCGGCACCGCCGCCGTCGTGGCGTAAAGGTTACAGGCGAAGCCGCTGCACGGTGTCCCAGCCCGACTGCATACATCCGTGGCATTATTACGCACCGTTGCGACCGCCCCGTTCGGCGAGAGATCGATGCAGGGACCGCCGGTGTTTCGGATCGCGTTGTTCACGATCTTCACATTCGGGATGGTCGAGTCGATCTTGATGCCGGCAGCAGCCACCGTCAGCACGGGGTTGGCGTAGTCTCCACGGCACATATTGTTAGAAATGGTCGCGCCGGCCATGGTTCCGGTGCCTTGTTCCTCCAATTGTATGCACGCGCAGTCTCCGGTGCCGATCGGATTCGGCGGGTAGGCCGCGATTTGATCAGCCGCATGGCAGTTGTTGTAGATCAAGTTGCGATCGATCACGACGTTGTTCGATGTGCAGGTGCCGCCACAGCCTTCGGTCGACGTGGTGACCGAGATACCGTCGCGAAACGTGTCGTGAATGGTGTTGCCGGCCGCAATGCAGTCGTTGCAGTTCTTCAGGATGACGCCCATCCCGAGATTCGTTCCCTTGCCGCCGCCGTCCAACCAGCCGCGGCCGGTGTCGAAGATCGTCGAGTTCTCCACTGTGCAGTGGCTGAGTTGCACGCCGGACGCCCCCGCTGGCGCGCCCGGACCGCCGCCGTAGTGCGCGATGCCTTCAGCCATCGCATCACGACACAGCCCGTTTCGGAAGGCGATGTAGGTCCCGCTGCTGGTGCGCAGGCAGTTGCCGTAGTCATGGCCGCCCGCACCCATCACCTCGACGCCGTCGAACGTCACGTGCTGCGAACCGCCAACAACGTTGAGCGGATGATAGCCATACTTGACCCGGAAACTGCCGCCACTGGGATTCCTGCGAACGGTCATGTAGGCGGCGCCGGTTGCAGCAACGACGCCGTAGGCACCGTCACCGCCCTGGACGACCAATTTCACCCGATGCGAATCCGGATCACTCCCATCGGACAATCGCACTACCAGCGGGTTGCCGCTATTGACCGAGAAAAACCCTCCGCGGGGCAGGCCGTCGTGATCAGCCGCGGCGTCCGAGCCCAACAGCGCCGGGCCATCTGCCCACCACGCCAAGCGTTGCCCCGGCCCGTCCACGGGCGGATCGATCCAAATCTGCGCCGTGTCGCTGTTCGACACATTGAAGCCCGTGGCGCAGTACGTCTCGCTCGGAGCTGCGAGCGACAAACCGGCCGCGCCGCAACATGCATCGTTGGCGCCGCCGGGGCCGTCGCCCCCATCGCTGCATGGACTCCAGACCGACCCCGCATCGAGGTCGGCATCGGCCCCTTCCAGAACCACGTCTTCTCCGGGGAAGTTCTCGATGATCAGCGGAGCGGCGGCGGAACACTGCTTAAACAATGGCAGCACTGTATGCCCGCCGTCGTACCCGCCGCTGGCCAGCTGGTCGTCGTCGCACGAGCTGTAGCGTTTGGCAGCAGTCGAGTCATCGCTGAAACCGGACAATTTGGCGCGATAAGTTCCCCCTCGCAGTTGCAGGACATCACCGCAGGACACCTGCCCCTGCGTCAGGGCGTAATACGGGTGCGCGTAGGGACTGGCGAGCGTCCCGGTACCCGGCGTCGCCGGGCTACATGCCGTGGAAAGCGCGGCCGCGTAGTAGGTTGCGGCCCCTGCCGGAACGGCTCCCGCGAGCAGAGCACAGGCGACCGCAAGCGATCCCAAGCTCGTTGCGGTAGTTTGGTGCTGACTATGTCGACGACCCATCGGCTGTCCTCTCGTAGCAATGGCCGTTCCGGCCGGGACCTAGGTAGGGCGGCTCGGCTCCGCGGCCGAACGCACGTCATATGAACCGTTACCAAACCACTTCCCTGTGTCACTCCGGTGAGGTTGTGTGACGATTGTATCGAACATCCACTCGCTGTCCTGCACACCAAATGCGCCGGCGAGCTTTGACACAGCACCGCCTGCGCAGCTTGCGCGGTTGGTGTGGCACTCGCAGCCCGCAGTACAGCGGCGAGCACGTCTAATCAAACGCTTAGCAACCATGGGCCCAGCCGAGATACTCCATCGCGGGTGGCGCACTGCCGCCAAGCGTATCCCGCGCCGGCGAATCGACGACCGCCTCCCGTTGACCGAGTCGCTCGCTGCTTGTCTGTTGCCCCAGGTCATGGCTGATGACCCCGCACTCTGCTTCGCCACCCGTACCGCTGTGCGAGGCTTCTTTAGCACAAACGAGCGCCCGCGTCTCGCCTCCGTGGCGCGCGCCCATCTGCGCCCCGAGGTGGCGCGGGCCGTTGCCACTGCTGATGCCATCGTGACTGACGGCATCGAACTCCTGGGGCGGCGCTTTCACCCGACGCGACCCGATTTCGACTGGCTGGCCGACCCCGAGCGCGGCCGCTGTTGGCCGCTGGCAGTGCTCGACGACAGCGATGCCGTGCGCGGCGCCGCGGCTGACGTCAAGTTCGTGTGGGAAGTTAACCGACATCAGTTCTTGGTGACGCTCGCCCGGGCCGCGATCTATACCGGCGATGAGCAGTACGCGCGCCACTGCATCACCATGGCGCGCCGCTGGATCGCAACCAACCCCGCCGGTTTGGGCGTGAACTGGGCCAGCAATCTGGAAGTTGCCATGCGCGCGATCTCTTGGGTCTGGACGCTGCAGTTCCTGCTCGGCACGCCCGCGCTGGGCAACGACGATTTGCGCCTGTGGCTGGCGAGCTTGCGCCAGCACCGCGATCATCTCGACCGCCATCTCTCGGTTTATACCGATCCCACCAACCATCTCATCGGCGAGGCCGCAGCGCTGGCGATAGTGGCAATCTGGCTGCCCGAATGGGACAACAGCGCCAGGCTGCGCGATCGCGCGCTCGCCACGCTGGCAGGTGAAATCGAGCGCCAGGTGGCCGAAGACGGCGTCGATCGCGAACAGTCCACCAGCTACCAGCGCTTCGTCCTCGACCTTATCTTGCAAGTCATCGCGCTCGCGCATCGCAATCAGCTGCCGCTTCCCACCGTCCTTGTTACACGCGCGGCCGCCATGCTCGATGCGATCCGTGCTCTCGTCGGTCCCAACCAGCAGGCTCCGCGTATCGGCGACAGCGACGACGCGCGCGGCGTCCCGTTCGTAACTGCCGACCACTGGGATTTTGCGGAGATCCTCGCTCTTGGTGATGCCGTGTTGGGACTCAGTGACTCTGCGCAACTGCCGGCGCGCTACGAAAGTGCGCTGTGGCTCGCCGGGGAAACCGCGCTGGCACAACCCCAGCCGCGCCCCCGGGCCCAGCGCCGTTCGGAACTGCTCGCGCACGGTGGCTACGCGATATTGCGTTCGACTACCGGCCCCGAACAGGACCGCCTGGTCTTCGATTGCGGGCCGCTCGGCTACTTGCCGCACGCCAGCCACGGTCACGCTGATCTGCTCAGCGTACTGGTCGATGTCGGGGGAGAAGAGATGCTCATCGATCCCGGCACCTTTGCCTACTACGACGAGCACGGCCGCCGCGACCTGTTTCGTTCCACCCGCATGCACAACACCGTCGAGATCGGCGGTCGCGATCAGGCCGACGCCTTCGACCCGTTCAAATGGCTGAACCTCCCACGCAACGGGCGCGAGCTGTTCCATCGCGGGCACGGCTTCGACTACGTCGAGGCTTGGCACGACGGTTACCGGCGCTTGCGGCCCGCGGTGCGCCACCGCCGCGCCGTGGTTGGGCTTGCCGGCGGCTGGCTGCTGATCGACTGGCTTGAGGGACGCGGTCGCCACCATTTTACTCGCTGGTTCCACGCACTGCCGGGCGCCGGCGTCGAGCTTGTCGGTGCTGCAACGGTCCGGCTGTCGGCTCCGTCCGGCCGCGGCCGGCTCATCGTCCAAGATCTCGCTGCCGCAAACGCCCTAGAACCAACCATCGTCACCAGCGCTGTCGCCCCGTATTCCGAACGCTACGCCGAGATTACCCAAGCGCCGGCAATTGGTTTCGCCGACCACGCCACGCTGCCAGCCGTGCGCCTGACGCTGCTGGCCGTGCAACCCAGCGACACGCCGCCGCTGCTGGTCAGGGCAGTCAGTGGCGAGCGCCAAGCCGGCGCGGTGTGGGTCAGCCTCGGCGACGCCAGCGGCGCACTGGTTGACGTTGTGGTACGCACCACCACTGCCCCGACGCGCATCGGGGCAATCACCACCGATGCCCGCACCGCCATCGCGCGGCGCGATCGTTCCGGCACAGCCGAACCGGAGGTGCTGCTCTCGGGCGGACGGCAGATCGACGGCATCCGTGCGCACTAGCTTCATCACCTGGTATCCTTACTGCCGCCGCAGCGACACCCTGGCCGCGGCGTTGGGGGGCACCTCGCACCTCATCCACTACTTGTCGTTCAAACGCCCGTTGCAGGCGCCGCTGAAGTATGTGCTGCAAACGGTGGCGACGTTGCACCGGCTGCGCCGGGAACAGCCGGACTGCCTACTGGTGGCTGTGCCGCCGATTTTCGCTGCCTTGCCGGTCTGGGGCTACGCGCGCCGGCGCGGTGCCCGCTTCGTGGTCGACGCCCACACCGGCATCTTCGAGCACGGCCGCTGGCGCTGGCTGCTGCCGCTGACCAAAGCGGTGTTTCGACGCGCGGATGCGGTCATAGTCACCGGCAACCATCTCCGCGATGTCGTCGCCTCCTGGGGAGCGCAACCAGTGGTCATCGGCGATGTTCCGGTACGCTTCGGACCCGGCCGCGCTCCGGCCCCGTGTGCCGGCCCACGGGTGGTGGTGGTCAACACCTTTTCCGTCGATGAACCTGTGGCCGAGCTGCTGGCCGCGGCGCGCATGGTCACCGAAGCTGGCTTCTTCGTCACCGGCGATACGCGCCATGCCAGCCCGGCCTGGTTGGCGGCGAAGCCGGCGAATGTTGTTTTCACCGGCTTTATCTCCGAGCAAGATTACGCCGGGCTGCTGCGCGCGGCTGACGTGGTCGTCGTGCTCACCACGCATGACCACACCATGCAGCGCGGCGGCTATGAGGCCATGGCTTTGGGCAAACCGCTGGTGACATCGGACTGGGGGATACTGCGGGAGACGTTTTCGCGCGGCACCGTGCACGTCAACAGCGAGCCCGTGACCATCGCCGCCGGCATTCGCCGCGCCCTGAGCGAGAGCCGGCAGCTGAGTGCAGAGATGAGCAGCTTGCGACAGGAGCGGCAGACCATCTTCGAGACCAGGCTGAGCGAGCTGCTCACCGTCATTGGTAGGGCGGCGCCGATACCGGAGCCGCTCCGCGCCACCGTGACCCAGGAGTTGCGATGAAGGTCGCAGTGCTCGGCATGGGCTACGTCGGCTGCGTCACCGCAGGTGTGCTGGCGCGCGAGGGCCATCACGTCGTCGGAGTCGACGCCAATGCCTCCAAGGTGGCGATGCTGGCGCAGGGACAATCGCCCGTCCTCGAGCCGGGTCTGCCCGAGCTGATCCGGCGTAGCCACATCTCCGGCCACCTGAAAGCCACCGCCGAGGCAGCCGATGCCATCGCGGCCGCTGAGGTCATCATCGTCTGCGTCGGCACCCCCAGCAACGGCAACGGCGGGCTCGACAGCCACGCCCTCGAACGCGTAGCCGCTCAAATCGGCTGCACCATCGCACGGCACGACGGCTATCCCGTCGTGCTCGTCCGCAGCACGGTGCTACCGGAAACCCTGGAAGAGGTAATCGTGCCGGTTCTCGAGCGTGGCGCCGGTAGTCGCGTTGGCGACGGCTTCGGCTTGGCGGTCAATCCCGAGTTTCTGCGCGAGGGCAGTGCCGTCCACGACTTCGACTCGCCGCAGTTCACCCTCGTGGGCACAGCCGAGCCGCGCTCGGCGGCCATCGTGCGGCGCTTGTACGGCTTCCTCAAAGCTCCGGTGTTCGTGACCGATCGCCAGACGGCGGCGCTGGTCAAATACGCATCCAATGCTTTCCACGCGATGAAGGTGGCGTTCGCCAACGAGATCGCCGCCATCAGCGGCGCGGTTGGCGCCGACGCCAGCGAGGTCATGCGCCTGTTCTGCCTCGATCACAAGCTGAACTTGTCGGCGGCCTATCTGAAGCCCGGCATGCCCTTCGGCGGCTCGTGTCTTCCAAAGGATCTGCGGGCGTTGCTTTACAGCGGTCGCCGCCGCGATGTGCCCCTGCCGCTGCTGAGCGCGACGTTGAAGAGCAACCGGGTACAGACCGCCATGTGCATCGAGCGCATTCTCGCCTTCGGGCGTCCGCGCGTCGGCATCTTCGGCTTGGCTTTCAAAGGCGGCACCGACGATTTGCGGGAGAGCCCGACCGTGGCGATCGTCGAGGCGCTGCTGGGCAAGGGCATTTCGCTGGCGATTTACGACGGCCGCGTTTCGCTCGCACACCTGGTCGGCTCAAACCGCGACTACGTCGCCCAGCATCTTCCCCACATCGAGAGCTTGCTGCGACCAACGCTGGAAGAAGTCGTCAACAGCAGCGACGTGCTCGTCATCGGCAACAACGACGAGGAATTCCACTCACTGCCGCAGCGCATGCGCTCGGAACAGACATTGATCGACCTGGTGGGCGTGACGGCGGCGAACGGCGCACTTGCCACGGATCGAGTCAGCGCCGCCGGGCGCTGAGTGCACGCCATGTTATCCAACTCAATCGAGATCGAGGCTTCGGCACAACGCGACGCGGTTGCCAGCGCGCCGGCGGCCGGCCACGGCGGCGTATTGCTCGTCGGCAACCTACCCGACGGCCCGCTGGTCGGTGGTGTCGAGGTCGGCGTGGAGATGATCTTGCGCTCCGACCTAGTCGCCCGCCACGGCATTCGGCTCTTCAACACCGCCCGGCGGCATGACCCGAACCGCCCGCTGCGCCAGCGGCTGGCCTACCAAGCCCGGCGGTTCATCGAGTTGGCAGCGGAGATCACCCGCAACCGTCCGCGCCTGGTGCACGTGAAGGCGACCGTCGGCATCAACTTCTGGCAAGGTGCGGGTTACTGCGCCATCGCGCGCGCGCTCGGCCGCCGGGTGCTGTTGCAGTTGCACGGCGGCGACCTCGACAGCTGGTACTGGCAACATGGCCCCTGGGGCCGCTCGGCAATTCGCCGGGCGCTGCGTCTTCCGTCTGAAATCTTGGTCCTCTCGCAATACTGGCGCGACTTCATCGCCGGCCTTCAGCCCGGCCACCCGATTCGGATTCTGCCCAACGGCGTGCGCCTCGAAGACGCGCAGCCGCGCACCTGGAACGGTTCCACCCACTTACGCGTAGTGACACTGGGCGCGCTCGGCGAGCGCAAAGGCCACTTCGATATTCTCGCGGCGGCGGTGCGGCTGCGCCAGCAAGCGATCCGCTTCGTGTTCGCCGGCGCCGGGGAGTTCGGCGGTGAGGAAGCGGCACTGCGAGCGCGCGCCCGGGATCTGGGTGTCGAGCATCTGGTGGAGTTCACGGGCGCGGTGACGGGACCGGAGAAGTGGCAACTGCTGGCGCAGAGCGACGTCTTCTTGCTGCCGTCGCGCGGCGAGAACATGCCGAACGCGGTACTCGAAGCGATGGCCGCGGGCCTGCCGGTGGTATGCACGCCGGTGGGCGCGCTGCGCGACATGATGACTGAAGGCGCGATGTTCGTCCCGGTGGGCAACCCGGCGGCGATCGCCCGCGCGCTGTTGGATCTGCAGCAGTCCCCGCAGCTGCGGGTGCATATGGGCCGCGCCAATCGCGCCACCGCGGAATCGCGGTTTGCCTTTACAGCGGTTGCCGCCGAGCTCGGCGCGATTTACGCGGAGTCATAGAATGGAGACTTCCCGACCACTGGATCCGCCGTCAGCGAAAGTTGCAGCCGCGCCGCCACCGTCATCTGTGCACTTCTATGATTCGCTCTGGGCCGCGACCGGCCGCGTGGATCAGCACCACAAGTGCCGCATGGACGCTCTGAAGCGCATGATCGCGGCGTTGCCCGAGGCAAAGCCAACGCAGCGGCGCATTCTCGAGCCCGGCTGCGGTAGCGGCATCATCTCCGAGTTTCTCGCCCGCTATGGCCGCGTCACCGGAATCGACCAGTCGCCGGTCGGTGTGCAAGCGGCGCGCACTCGCGGCCTCGGGCGCTTTGTCATCGGCACCCTACCCGACATCCCCGTTGCCGAAGACGGCTTCGATCTTTGCGTGCTCTCTCAAGTTTTGGAACATCTTGCCGATAACGACCAAGCCGTGCTGCTTACGCGCCTGCGCGAAAAGGTGCGGCCTGGCGGCCATCTGATCTTGACCGTACCGAATCGGCCGGTTTCGTCCCGGATGCGCTTTGCAGCGGGCGAACTCCAGCCGATCGAGAACTGGCAGGACACCGCCGACGTTCATCGTCTCCTGCGGGAGACCGGCTGGCAGGTGCTGAAGACCCGCTTCGCCTTCAATTTCTTTCCGGTTGCGGCCAGCAGGTATCTGCTGGTACGCGCTGCCCGATACGTACTGTATGACATTCTGGGACTGCGAGGCATCCTGGAACATCTGCTGGAGTCGCCCAGCCGGGGCGACTGTATCGTCGTATTGGCAACAAGGGCCGCATCTACGCCGGCGGCATGAGCTGCGCATGAATCCCACTTCGAATGCGGCGATGGCGGCACCGCCCGCAGCCACGGCATCGGCCGCGCCGCTGCCGAGCTCCGCTATGCGCATCCTCTACCTCAATTACGAGTGGGACGCGCGGGAGTCGAGCGGTGCTGCCCGGCACCTCGCCGAGCTGACACGCGAACTGCGCTCCCTGGGGCATACCGTAGTCACTTGCGACCGGCACCGCGCCCCCGACCCGGCACCAGGCGGCGAGCCTGGCCGCGATCACGACTGGCTGCGTCTTCTGCGCGCTCGCCTGAGCCCTAGGCTACACGAGTCAGCGGCGCTCGCGCGCGCCGTCCGTGGCATTGCGCCGGAGATAGCGCTGATCCGGCGGCATCAGCCTGACGTTGTCCTCACGCGTCACTCGTTACATCAGTTCTCCAGCCTTATCGCCGCGCGCCGCTGCGGCATCCCCATCGTGTTCGAAGTCAATGCGCCCTTGGCGCACGAGTATCGGCGTTATCTCCGCCAGTATCGCTTACTGCCGCAACTGGCCGAATGGAGCGAGGCACAGACCCTGGCCCGCGCCGATGGCGTCTTCGTCGTATCCAACGCACTCAAGCGCTACTTCGCGGCGCACGGCGTGATGGAAGAGCGGATTAGCGTGATCCCAAACGGCGTCGATCCAGCGCGTTTCAATCCCGCCGTCGCCGATGCTGAGGTGCGCGCCCGCCTCGGACACGACCGAGTCATCGTCGCCTTCGTCGGCAGCTTCGCCAGTTTTCACGGTGTCGAGCTGTTGCGGCAGGCTATCGTAGAAGTGCTCCCGCGCCGCCTAAGTGTGACCTTCTTGATGGTTGGGAGCAGCCCATTGTCCGCGGCACTCCAGGGCGAGTGCCGCGCGCGCGGTTATGAGGATCGGGTCGAGTTTGCCGGGTTCGTGCCGCCGCAACAGGTCCCCAAGCTCATGGCGGCCGCTGACATTCTGCTGGCTCCTTACGCCGCCGAGGAGTTCTTTTACTTGTCGCCGATCAAGCTTTTCGAGTACCTGGCATGCGGGCGGGCCGTGCTCACTGCTCGCCAGGGGCAGATGGCCGAGGTCGTTGCCGACGGAGAGAACGGCCTGCTGTACGACCCGAGGTCCCCGAATGCGTTCATCGCTCAGCTGCTGCGCCTGATCGACGATCCGATGCTGCGTGCGCGTCTCGGCTTCAACGGGCGCCGGACGGTAGAGCGGGGGTACACGTGGAAAACCAATGCTGAGCGAGTCGCGGCAGTTCTCAGCCGCGCCGGCGTGCGGGTGCACTGATGTGCGGCATTTGCGGCATCTACTACTTCGATCGCTCGCGCCCGGTTATTGAGCGCGATCTGACCGCTATGCGCGACACCATGATTCATCGGGGGCCCGATGGCGCCGGCAATGTCGTGCGCGGCCATGTCGGCCTCGGCCACCGTCGCCTCAGCATCGTCGACCTGGCGGGCGGCCACCAGCCGATGGCGAACGAAGACGAGAGTATCTGGATAACGTTCAATGGGGAAATCTACAACCACCGCGAGCTGCGGCCACGTTTGGTAGCAGCGGGCCATACCTTCAGGACGCGCTGCGACACGGAGGCGATCATCCACTCGTATGAGCAAGATGGCTGGCACTCGGTCTCTTCGCTTCTGGGCATGTTCGCCTTCGCGATTTATGACCAGCGTGCCAACAGACTCGTACTGGCGAGAGATCGCATCGGCATCAAGCCGCTCTATTACCGCGTGACTACCGAAGCCCTGATCTTCGCTTCCGAGATCAAGGCCATCATCGCCCATCCCAGCGTAACCGCAGAGGTCAACTGGCCGCGCGTGCCGGACTTTCTACGCTACGGCACTGTCTACGGAGAGGAGACCCTTTTCGCCGATATCCGCGAACTCCCGCCGGGGCATGTTCTGGTCGCAACGCGTAGCGGAGTCGAGGTGCAGCAATACTGGGACTTGCCGGACGCGCCGGTGGTCAGCGGTAATGAGGTTGAGCAGCGTGAGCAGGTAAAGCGCCTGCTCCGCCAGTCGATCCAGCGGCGCCTGATGAGCGACGTCCCGCTCGGCGCATTTCTGAGCGGCGGCCTCGATTCGAGCTTGCTGGTGGCGATGATGAACGAGCTCACCGGCGCGCCCGTCAAGACCTTCTCGATCGGATTCACCGAGCCGGGCTACGACGAGTTTCGCTACTCGCGCATGGTTGCCCAGCGCTACCACACGGATCACACCGAGATCGTTCTCGATGCCGAGCAGTTCTGCGAGGCGCTACCAGGATTGGTCTGGCACTACGATGAGCCAATCGGGCTGCGTGCCAGCGTCCCGCTGTATTTCTTGTCACGTGCGACCAAGGGCAACGCCACCGTCATTCTGACCGGCGAGGGCGCCGACGAGCTGTTCTTAGGATACGACCAATACGACTGGGCGCGCCGCCACGCTCACCTTGCCGCAGCCTTCCAACGGCTTTGCCCATCGCCGTTGCGCGAGTCATCTGTTCGCCTCGCTCAACGCGCCCTTGGGCGCGAGCACTTGCTGTTCGAGCGCCTGTTGATGACACCAGCGGCCCTGGCCGCCTCGTTCAACGAATGGGTCCCCGCAGATGTGATTGCTGACCTGCTCCAATCCGACCCAGGTTCCGGCAACGGTCACGGACGGCCGCCTGCGGATGCATGCTGCGATATTTTCGCTAACGCGCCGGCTCAGCGGGATTTTCTTTCCCGCACCACCTACCTGCACTTCAAGACCTTCTTGGTTGCTCTTCTAATGAAGCAGGACAAGATGTCGATGGCCGCCTCGATCGAATCGCGGGTGCCGTACTTGGACCACGAGCTGGTCGAATACGCCTACCGCCTACCGACAAACCGCAAGCTGAGCCGCGGCCTGGGCAAGAAGCTGCTCAAAGAGATCGCGGCCGACTACTTGCCGGCCGAACTCATCAACCGCCCGAAGCGGGGCTTTCCTGTGCCCCTGATCCCTTGGCTCGAACGGCCGGCAACCCGCAAGTACTTCGCCGACGTGCTCCTGGACGGCCGAACGCTCGGGCGCGGCCTGCTCAATCGGCGTGCCGTCGAGGCCCACCTTCACCCACTGCGTACCGGCGACGCCAATGCCGCACGCAGCAACAGCTACCTGATCTGGAACCTGGTTAACTTCGAGCTTTGGCAGCGCACCTTTGTCGACACCCTTGCGCCGGCCGCCATTCAAAACGTCCCGCCACTTCGGGGCGGCACCGACGGCTCAATGACCACCACCTCTTCGGCTTGACCCCGCAAAAGGAGGCGCCACCATGTCGAATCCGACCATTTCCCTCTTACTCGAGTTCTGGGCCTTTCTGCGCGTGCGCAAGAAGTGGTGGCTGGCGCCGATCGTCGTCGTGTTGGTGCTGTTCGGCTCCCTGATCGTGTTCGCGCAGGGCTCGGCGCTGGCACCGTTCATTTACACCATCTTCTAAACCTCTGGAGCGGACACTTGGACCACATATCGAAATCCGACTTGCACAAGTTCGGCCTGACGGTCGGGCTGGCTTTTGTGTTGCTCGGGACGCTGAGCTGGGCGCGGGGGCACGACCTCGCTCCCCGCGTGCTATGGACCCTCGGCGCTTTGTTGGTGCTGCCCGGCCTCCTTGCGCCGACCCTGCTTCGACCGGTGCAACGCGTTTGGATGGCCGCAGCCGGCGTACTGGGATACGTGAACACGCGCGTCATTTTGGGCGCGTTCTTCTACCTCATCCTCACACCGATCGCATTGCTGCTGCGCTTGGTGCGCGATCCACTGACCCGTTCCCTGGATCCATCGCTGCAGAGCTGCTGGGTCAAGCGCACCCCACAGCCGGTCAGCCGCGAGCAATACGAACGCCAGTTCTAACCGCCATGACGACGATTCTGGGCATATCCGCCTACTACCACGACTCGGCCGCCTGCCTGGTGCGCGATGGCGAGATCGTCGCCGCCGCGCAGGAAGAGCGCTTCACGCGCAAGAAGCACGACGCCGGCTTCCCGCATCACGCCGTGGCCTATTGCCTGCGCGAGGCCGGGCTGCGCGTCGATGAGCTCGACTACGCCGGCTTCTACGACAAGCCCCTGCTCAAGTTCGAGCGCATCCTCGAAAACTATGTCGGCGTCGCTCCGCGCGGCTTGCGCTCATTTCTGACCGCGATGCCGGTGTGGTTGAAAGAGAAGCTCTTCACGCGCGAGGAAATCCGCGTGGCGCTCGGCGGATTTCGCGGCTCGCTGCTGTTCACCGAGCACCACGAGTCGCACGCCGCGAGCGCCTTCTACCCTTCCCCGTTTGCCGAAGCCGCCGTGCTCACCATGGACGGCGTCGGCGAGTGGGCCACCTCCTCGTATGGCATCGGCCGCGGCAACGACCTCGACCTGCTCGCCGAGCTCCAGTACCCACACTCTCTCGGCATGCTCTACTCCGCCTTCACTTACTTCACCGGCTTCAAGGTGAACTCGGGCGAATACAAAGTGATGGGCCTCGCCCCCTACGGCGAGCCCCGCTACGTGGATCTGATTCTCGACAAGCTCGTGCAGCTCAAGGATGACGGCTCGTTCAAGCTGAACATGGCGTACTTCAACTACCTGCACGGGCTCACCATGACCAACGGCGCCTTCAGCCGGCTCTTCGGCGGGCCCGCACGTCAGCCCGAGTCGGCGCTGACGCAGCGCGAGATGGATCTGGCCGCCTCGATCCAGAAGGTTACCGAGGAGATCATGCTGCGCATGGCGCGCCACGTGCACCGCGAGACCGGCATGGAGAATCTCTGCCTCGCCGGCGGCGTGGCGTTGAATTGCGTCGGCAACGGCCGCCTGCTGCGCGAAGGCCCGTTCAAGCGGTTGTGGATTCAACCCGCTGCCGGTGACGCCGGCGGGGCGGTCGGCGTGGCGCTGGCCATCTGGCACAAGGTGCTCGGCAACGCGCGTCGCCCCAACGCGGCTGGGGACGGTATGCACGGGTCCTATCTCGGACCCGCGTTCGGCGATGCGGAGATCGAGCACTTTCTCCGCTCGGCCGGCGCCTCCTATGAACGGCTGCCGGCCGATGCCCTGATCGACCGCACTGCGGAACTCCTCGCACAGGAACGGGTGGTCGGCTGGCTGCAAGGGCGCATGGAGTTCGGGCCGCGTGCGCTCGGTAACCGCAGCATTTTGGGCGATGCCCGTTCACCGAAGATGCAGTCGGTGATGAACCTCAAGATCAAGTTCCGCGAGAGCTTTCGCCCGTTTGCCCCGAGCGTCTTGCGCGAGCATGTGGCCGAGTGCTTCGAGCTCGATGAGGATTCGCCGTACATGCTGCTGGTCGCCCCCGTGCGAGCGGAGCGGCGGCGGGCGATGACCGCAGCGCAGCAGCAGCTCTTCGGAGTCGAGCGGCTGCTGGTGCCGCGCTCCGATATTCCGGCGGTGACACACTTGGACTACTCGGCGCGCATCCAGACCGTCCACGCCGACACTAATCCTGTCTATCACGCGCTGCTCAGCCGCTTCCACGCCCTGACCGGCTGCCCGGTGCTGGTCAACACCAGCTTCAACGTGCGCGGTGAACCGATCGTGTGCAGCCCGCGCGATGCCTACTTGTGCTTCATGCGGACGGAAATGGACAACCTCGTGCTCGGCTCCTGCTTACTCGACAAGCAACGCCAACCGCCGCTGCGGGACGATGTCGATTGGCGCAGCCTCTACCAGCTCGATTAGCCGGTCCGCGACGCTTGACCTCAAGTGAACTCAACCCAAGAAAGCACCAACGATGCGGCGCCGGCGAGCGGTGGTGTGCGGACTGACCTTGGGATTGGCATTGAGTGGCTTGCTCGTCGCTCGCCGCCCTCTGCTCAGAGGCGCCGCACAGTTGCTGATCGCAGAAGATACCGTTGCGCCCGCCGACGCGATCGTGGTGTCGATCGCCAATGGCGCAGTCGGCGTCTTCGAGGCCGCGCGGCTCTACCATGACGGGATGGCCGCCACCATTGTCCTGCCCACCTGGGCGGCCGGAGCCGTGGATGACGCCATTCGGCAGTTGGGCATCGCGCATCCGCGCGCGACGGCCTTGGCGCAGGAGATCTTGGGCCGCAGCGGGGTTCCACCACACGCCGTCAAGATTCTCCCTGAGCCGGTGGACGGAACGATGACGGAAGTAGCCGCAGTAGTCGCCTTCGCGCGGCAACACCGGCCGGCGAGCTTACTGGTTGTGACCTCGCGTAGCCACAGCGCGCGCACGCGCTGGCTGCTGCGGCGTGCATTGGCCGGCAAGACCCGGGTTATGGTGCACAGCCCGAAAATGGACGGATTCGCCGCCGACTCCTGGTGGCGTTCACGCGAGCAGAGCCGCGAAGTCATCAACGAGTACCTCCGCTGGCTCAACGTCTTGGCCTTGGGCGACCCTTGGGCACCCGCCGCCGCTTCAACGCAAGAACGGCCGGCAGCCGCCGAAGGACGCCGGTAAATGCCAATAGGAGCTGCGGCAACCGCCCGCAGCTGTCATCGAAACTCATCCAACGCTCGCAATAAATCGGGTCACCTCCCGCATCGGTGCACATCGGCGGCTTCTTCCTCTCTCTCCGGTTGCCAGTTGCGAGTACAATAATGAACGGTTCCACGCTCACGGCCGGGGCTTCGGCCCGGAATATCGGCGCGCTGCGCACGCACGGCGTCCTCTTCGCCGTCGTCCTGCTCGGGATCTTGGCCTCATTGGTTTATTTCAGCTGGTGGGTCGAACGCCTCGGGTTGAATTCCCCCTGGCTCTGGCTCTCGCTGATCTTGATGGCCGCCTACGTCGTAGCGCAGATCTATTCGGCCTGGGCGCTCTATCTGCACGTCGAGACGCCGGCAGCCGTGGCGGCACCGGCGGGGCTCTCAGTGGATGTCTTGGTGCCGGTGTACAACGAGCCCTACGAATTGGTCGAACGCAGTCTCGCCGCGGCGGTCGCCATTCGCTACCCGCATCAGACCTACCTGCTCGATGACGGACCGCACCCTCGGCTTGCGGCGCTGGCGGCGCGCCTCGGGGTTCACTACCTGACCCGCGCTGGCAACGGCGATGCCAAGGCCGGCAACGTCAACGCCGCCTTGGCCCGAACGACCGGGGAGTTCGTGACCATCTTCGACGTGGACCACGTGCCCGAACCGAACTTCCTCGGTGCGGTCCTCGGCCACTTCACCGATCCCGCAGTCGGCTTCGTGCAAAGCTGGGTGGGGTTTCACAATCACGGCGACTCGCTGGTCGCACGCGCGGCGGCCGAACAGGGGTTTGACCCGTACGGTCCGACCTCGATGGGCATGTACGGCTGCGGCGCCGCCCCGGTGTGGGGCAGTCACTGCACGTTTCGCCGCCGGGCGCTGCAAAGCATCGGCGGACACCAAGCCGGGCTGGCGGAGGACCTCCACACTTCACTGCGGCTGCACGCCGCCGGCTGGCGCTCGGTGTTCGTACCCAGCCTCGACGCCCGGGGTCAGACCCCCAGCGATCTGATCGGCATCACCGCCCAGCACTTCAAATGGTCGCGCGGCGTCTTTGAGGTGCTCTTCACAGTCTACCCGTGCTTGTGCCGGCGACTGACGTTGCCGCAAAATGCCGCCTACCTGGTGCGCCTGACCTATTATCTAATCGGGCCGATCTTCCTGGCCCACGCGCTAGTCACCGCCGGCGTGCTGCTCTTCGGCAGCAGTGCCGCGGTCCGGGAACTGTGCCAATACTTGCTGCGCCTGGCTCCGCTGGCGCTAGCGGTGGTGTTGGTGCGCCAGCTAGCGATGCACCTCTGGCACTTGGAGGTGGATGCACGCGGGCTGACCTGGCGTGGCTACGCTCTGTCCTGCACTCTTTGGCCCGTCTATACGCTGGCGCTGTTGTGCGCGCTCCTGCGCGTGCGCATCCCCCACCTGCCGACGGCGAAGCAAAAGGCGGCGCACTCGCAACTGCCGGCGGCGCTGCCGCAGCTCACTTTGATGGCCTTGTTGTTGGCGGCCGTGGTGGTGCACCTGAGCGGCACCTGGGGCCTCGCGGATGCCGTCGTCATGGTGTTCGCCCTGCTCGCCACCGGTGCTCAGAGCACCGCTGCTTATGCGGCGCTGCGCCCGTAGCACCGCTGCCTTTCGGTAACACCCCTCATGCCCGGTACGGTAATCACAGGATGAGCCAGGATGTATTGCGTGGCTTTGGGCAACTTGCGCTCTTGCGTGTGGGCCTGCTGCTCGCCAGCACCACCGGCAGCCAAGCCGCCCAGTGGCCGATCACTGATTTCCAGGCGACCGATACCGTGAACGAATACGGCACTTACGACATCGTGGTTCCGGACCGCTACCACACCGGCATCGATCTGCGCGGCCCGGCTGATCCATGCCTGTACGACACCCCGGTGTTTGCCGGCGTCGAGGGCAGCGTGGTGCTGATTCAGCAGCTCGGCCCTTGCAGCACGCCGCCAAGCGGCGTCTGCCCAGGTATCGACTGTGCCGATGGCGCCTTGGGCCGGACGGTGATCGTTCGCGGCGATGACGGCCTGTACTATCTGTACGCCCATCTCGACTCGATTACCCCGGGCTTGCAGCTGCACCAGGGCGTAAGCGCCACGACCCCGATCGGGATCATGGGAAATTCCGGCGGCGGCGTCGCCCGCCGCGGGCGCTGCCCCGGCCTGCAGAACTGCGGCAGCACCAGCTTCGCCCCGCATCTGCACTTCGAGGTCAAAACGGCGCCCGTGCTCGGAGCGCCGGCCAGCCCACAACAAATGGGTTACAGCGCCGTTGCACCCGACTATGCCGGCTACCGCGACCCGGTGCGGCGGATCGCTCCGCTCACCCCAATGGTGCCGGCAGTGGTGCGGGTATTGGCGTCTTCGCTTGACGTGCGGCCGCTGCCGGGTTTCCAGTTCCCTGCCATAGTGCAGGCGAGTCAGGGCACCAAGTTCGTTGCCTTCGAGCGCAGCGGAACTTGGTTCCACATTCACTTGGTCGCCGACAAAGCAAAGTCGCTCGACGGGTGGATTGCCGCCGACCACCCGAGTTGCCCGAACGGAAGCTGTTCCGAGATCGACACAACACCGGCAGCCGTCGTGGTGGTCGTGCGCCCAGCCGTCCTGGGCTCGGTGGACGCGCGCCAGCAACCGGCTTCCGACTCATTGCGCATGGCCGGTTTATGGGAAGGCCAAGCGTTCGCCCTGCTCGGCACGGCCCAACCCCAACCGGGTGACGGGTGTATCGGAGAGTGGCTTGCCCCACGCTCGGTCACTTACACCTGGGCATGCAGCGCCACTCCTGAAGGCGTCGCACTGGAGCTGCGCACCGTGCCGCCATGTTATTGCCAGACACCCGGATTCTGCGAAGAGGCGCAGGGCGCTACGTGCAGCGATGAGGGCGCCTGCCAATATCCCCCGGCAACCGGCGCGCCGTGCGACGATGGTGAGCTCTGCACCATCAGTGATACCTGTGATGAGTCGAAGCAGTGCGCTGGAGCGCCGATCAGTTGTGACACGCCGGGACCGTGCGAGACCGGACCCGGGCAATGCAACGGCGCCGGCTGCGATTATCCGCCTGCCACCGGCAGTGCATGCGACGACGACAGCCTGTGCACCGGCAACGACCAGTGCACTATCAGCGCAACCTGTACCGGTTCGCCGCTGTGCGACCCGTGTCAACTCTGCGACCCCGGCAGTGGCTGCCTGGGGCCACCGTGTACGCCGACCGCCACGGCCACCGCGACCGCTACCGCAACACCAAGTGTCACCGCTACCGCGACGCCGACTTTGACCTCGACACGGACACCAACCGACACGGTCACCGCCACCCCTTCTCGCACGCCCACTTACACCAAGACCGCGACCGCCAGCCGCACACCAACCGATACTCGAACACTAACCCCCACGCGAACGGCAACCGCGACCCGTACTCGCACGCCTACTGCCACGACCACTTCCACAGCAACACCGACCACCACCGCCACCGACACCCCAACGGCCACTCACACTGAAACCCCGACCGCGACGCCGACTCCCACGGACACTTCCACAGCAACACCGACCACCACCGCCACCGACACCCCGACAGCAACTCACACCGACACTCCGACCGCGACGCCGACTCCCACGGACACTGCCACAGCAACACCGACCACCACCGCCACCGACACCCCGACGGCCACTCACACCGAAACTCCGACCGCGACGCCGACTCCCACGGAC
>JACQVA010000141.1 GCA_016210005.1 Deltaproteobacteria bacterium
CGGTAGCACGGCACCCGGGGAATTCCCACAGATAATACGTCATCGTATTTACGAATTGCGGTACTTAGAAATCCGCGCAGGCCGGAGTTGGCTCCCGTCAGGGCTGAGGCGTTAGCGGACTCGGGTGCGCTGCACCTCTGCATCCCTGAGGACGTGCGGATCCAGTTGGAGTTGGAGGAAATCGACAAGAAGGAAGCGCCCTTCGCTGACGCCAGCCGTAAGTTGGTTCCCTACGTCGGACCGATCGAGGTCCGTTTTCACAAGCGCGTTGGATTCGTCGGGGCCTTGGTCATGGGAGACCAGGTGTTGCTCGGCGCGATCCCGATGGAAGACATGGACCTCGTGGTCATTCCGGGTACACGCACGCTGGCGGTGAATCCCAGCAGCCCGAACATCGCAACTTCGGTGGTGAAGTGAAGCTACGACGCCGAGCGACGGAAACGGTTTTGACTTCGCGCTGAAGCGACGAGAAGGGCCATCCGCCCGGATCCGCTCTCCTCACTCGGGCAGGCGGTACATATCAAACGTGCCGCTGAAACCGATCGGGACCGGAACGCCGGCGGCGATGGACAGGGCACCGGAGCTGAAGCGGCCGGTGACGAGGTCAGGCTCTTTGGTCCAGGCGTAGTAGGCCGCTGCCGCCCCAAGCGTGCCGGGGCCGGGATCGGAGGCCTCGAACGCGAACAGCGAGCCTGATCCTTCCGGCGACTGCTTGTCGCTATCGGAATACGAATCGCGGCCGATGAAACGAAAGCCGGCCTTCACGATCTTTCCGGGATCCGTGCGCAGGCGGTGTGCAAGCGCCGCAAGGTCGACTGGCGTCGGCTTCCATTCGCGCGACTGAGCATCGGCATTGCGGCGATCCTGTTCCAGCTCGTCCGGCAGTTTGAAGGTGAAGCGTTGCGCCAGGAACTGCTCGGCTGTGCTGTCTATGCGGTACAAGGCGGAGAAGTTGGAGACGCGCTTTCCTGTTTCCTTCTCCACGATGACGTGAGTAACCATGAACCAGGTGCCGCGCATGTCAGGGATGGTGCCGTAGGTCTTCGTGGTGTCGGCCTCGGGCAGGGTCTCGGGCCGGGTGGCGGCGGGTTGCGGCGGCTGGCTTTGCTTCGCGCTGCAGCCGGTTGTCACGATGATTACCGCCAGTCCGAGACCACTGATAACGTTACCATACCTTCCCATCGTCCGTTGCTCCTGTCGCGCGAGTATTCCGGCCGCGCCGCTCGCCGCGCGTGCCCACCCTCAGGTACCATGGCCGGTGGCGAGGCTCAACTCGGTCGCCAGAGGGCGGCCATCCTCCTAAGAGGGGCACGCTTCGTCGCGCCCTTCTTGCGGTAGTCAGTCAGTAGGGCAGGCTGTGCCTGCCGCTCTTGTCGCGCCCGGAGTCGGCAGGGTCGGCACCGTTCGCCGTAAACGCCGGATTAGGCAAGTCAGCCCACGGGTGACAAGCGCTGGTGAACCACGTAGAATCCGCCGCCATGCCGCGGTCGAACCGCACTTCGATTGTAGCCCTCGCCAGCATCGTCCTATCCCTGATTGGGTTAGGGGTCAGCGTCGCTATCTATGCGCTGCACCGGCAACTGGCGGCGGATCCGAGTTTCGGAAGTTTCTGCAACGTCAACGAAGTGGTGAACTGCGACGTGGTGCTGACCAGCCAGTACGCCAAGGTGTTGGGGGTGCCGGTGGCAGCGTGGGCTGCCGGCTATTACCTAACGCTGGCGCTGTTGGCAGCGGTGGCTGGATACGGGGCGTGGCCCGGCGCGGCGGCGGCGTCCGTGCGCAACGCGCGCCAGGCAGCAGCAGCGGTGTTCGTGCTCGCCGGCTTCGGGTTGGTGTTCTCGGGTTACATGGCGGTGGTAGCGCTGGCGGTTATCCGCGCGGTCTGCCTGATGTGCGGCGCGCTGTATCTGGTGGCGCTGGGGTTGTTTGCTACGGGGTGGCGGCTGCGCCGGGCGTTCGCGGTTGAGTCGCGGGCGCTGGCCGCAGCGCGTGCTCGCCAAGATCGCTGGGTCATGGCCGGGGCCGCGGCGGCCACTGCCGCAGTGATTGCGGTGGGGGTGTGGGAGGCAATGGCACCCGCCTTGGCCAGCTTGCCGGCAAGTGAGATCGCCAAACGCAGCCCGGAGTTCTATCGCTGGTACGTGGCCCAGCCGGTGCTGCAAGTGCCGGCCGATGGCGGCAAGGAGCTGGGTCCGGCCGATGCTCCGATCACCATTGTCGAGTACTCCGATTTCGAGTGCGGGCACTGTGCGGCCCTGGCCAAGAGCCTGCACCAAGCCCTGCCACGCTATCGCGGGCAAGTGCGCGTGGTGTTCCACCATTTCCCGCTCGACCGCGCCTGCAACCCGGCGGTGCCCAACGACTTCCATCGCAGCGCCTGCCGAGCCGCCGTCGCCGCCGAGTGCGCCGCCGAGCAAGAGCGGTTCTGGCCGTTCCATGACCTCATGTTCGCCAATCAGCAGCGCCTCGATGCCGCCAGCCTGCTGAAGTACGCCGAGCGAGTCGGCTGCGATCGCTCGCGGTTCGAGGCCTGTATCGAGACCGCCGCCGCTCGGGCGCGAGTCGAGCGCGACGTGCGCGCCGGTGTGGCGTTGGGGGTGGAATCGACGCCGACGTTCTTCGTCAACGGCCGCATCATCAAGGGCGCGCTCACACCCGAGCTCATGAGTTACGCCATCGCCCTGGCGCGCGCGGCACTGCCGAGCCTGCAATCCCCTGCACCCAAGCTCGCGGGCAGCACGCCGTAGATGCCGGCCGCTGGGCTTGGTTGACCCGGCTGTTCGGCTGCTCTACGCTCGCCGCCAATGGGCATTACGTACCTGCATGCTCAGTTGCGCCGGCCAGACGGACGCGGCCAGTCCTACGACTTGCGCTTGCTGGTTGACTCCGGGGCGATTTACTCGGTGCTCCCGGAAAAGATCTGGCGCGCACTGCGTCTCAGACCCGTACGCAAAGTGGAGTTCACGCTGGCGGACGGCACGGCCATTGAGCGCGGAGTCTCGGAGTGCCGTTTCGAGATTCGAGAACATTGCGCCACGTCACCGGTCGTCCTCGGCGAAGGGCACGACGGCGCGCTGCTCGGAGCCGTGACGCTCGAGACCCTCGGCCTCATGCTCAATCCACTGACGCGCGAGGTTCTCCCGATGCAGATGACCCTTTCACGCCTGCACCCGTGAGCGGAGGCGCACACAGCGCGGCGTTACGCTTCGCAGGCTTGGTGCGCGTCAGGCAGTAGCCCTTTGGAGCGGCCCGGGTCGCTTTCGTGTTTTCGAGCTTTCGAGGTGTCGTGATTCTCTCGGCCGGAGGGCTCACGAAAGCACGAAATGGCGAAAGCACGAAACGGGAAGGCCCGGGTCGCGATCACGAGAGCACGAAACGCAGCGACTTCGGACAAACGAGTAGCTGCGGAACTCCTACAGGTGGAAGAGGCGCCGCAGCAAGTCGGGCACATCGGCGGCGTTGATTCGGCCGTCGTCGTTGGCATCAGCGCCGTCGCAGGGCGGAGCGGGGTCGAATAGGCGCTCGAACAATGCCGCCAAATCCGCGCTCGTAACCGTTGCATCGCAGTCGGCATCGCCCCGTGGCAGGCGTGGGGTCGGCGAAGGAGTGGCAGTGGCGGTTGGTGTGCCGGTACGTGTCGGAGTGCCGGTCTTGGTCGGAGTGCCGGTGCGCGTGGGCGTGCGGGTGTTGGTCGGCGTACGAGTAGCGGTGCTGGTGCGGGTAGCTGTCGGTGTGCGGGTCGGTGTGGCGGTCGCGGTGAGCGTGGCAGTGCGCGTGGGCGTGCGCGTGGCGGTGGCGGTGCGCGTGGATGTCGGAGTTATCGTTGGGGTCCTCGTTCGGGTGAAGGTGGGTGTCGCGGTCGGTGTCGCGGTCGGCGTGAACGGCGGCGCCACACCGTTGCTCAGCACGACCGAGAGCGAGGTGCCGGTCTCGTCTCCGAGATCGACGGCAGCCAGGTCGGTGTAACCGTCGCCGTTGAGATCGGAGGCGCTCAGCGCGCTCGGCATTTGATCGAGTGCGGAGGCGATGCTGGCCGAGGCGAAAGTGGCGTCGCCGTTGCCCAGCCGGACCGCGATTGCACCATTTGTATCGTCCGGAGCGTCGAGCACGGCCAGGTCGGTGATCTCGTCGCGATTGAAATCGCCCGCTGCCATGGCCGGCCCGACGCCGGGGGTGAACAGCGGGGGCGCCGTGACGAAGGGATAGAACATCGGCGCAGCGAAAGCGAAGCCGCCTGGGCTGATGCCGGTATTGCGGTGAATGGCGACGCGGCCGTCGGCATTGAGGGCGGCAAGGTCAAGGCGGCCGTCGCGATCAAGGTCAGCCGCCACCAGCGTGAAGGGGTCGGCGGCAGTCGCAAGCAGAAGTGCAGGTTCAAACGGCATGCCCGAGGCGCTGCCGTTGTTGCGGTGCAGGGCGATGGCGTTCTCGCCCTGGAGCGCCACTGCCAGATCGCGCGCGCCGTCGCCATCGAAATCGCCGGCGGCCAAGGCGGTCGGGAGCGCGCCCGCCGGCGTGGTTGGGGTCGAGCCGGTGCCGAGCAGCGGTGATTGCTTCAGGAGCGAGCCACTTTGGCGCCGATAGAATGCGAGGAAACCGGTGCCGGAGTCGCCCGCGACCAGATCGAGCAAGCCATCACCACTGAAATCTGCGATCACGAGCGAGTCGAACGAGCAAGGTTGCGGCGGATCGGCCAGCTCGTTGCACACCGAGTTGGCCGGAAATGCGCCGTGCAATTTCAGCTCGCGGCCCTCGTAGACCCGCAGCACCGGCATGCCGCTGAAGCCCGCGAGGCCCTCGCCGGCGATGATGACGTCGGCGAGCGCGTCGTCCGGCGCCAGCGCAGCGACGGCCAGCGCATTCATGGCCAAGACGCCGCCGCTCAAAGTGATCTGCAGGTCCGGCGGTGCCACCGGTGTTTGTACCGCGAAGCTGCCGTCGCCGCGACCGAGAAAGAGATTGAGAGTGTTCTGGGCTTCGCTATTGATGCTGGCGCTGACGAGATCGGCAATGCCATCGCCGCTGATGTCGCCGCCGGCAACGCCGACAGCGATAGCGCTGCTGGAGATGGGATAGGTGCGGCGCGGGCCGAAGGTGGCGCTCGGCGGCGCCGCGAAAAGCGGGCGCGGGAACAACGCGACGAACGCTGCCAGAGCGGTGATGGCTGCTGTTGCACGCATGCGCGCGCCAGATATAGCCGAGAAGCGCGCCCGAGGCGAAGAAAAAAATCTCGGCACTTCGCGCGCGTGCACGAATTCGCGCGCAATCCGAAAAAAAATTCTTGACTTCATTTTCGCGAGGGACTAATACGGGCGCCTCTTCGTTGTCTTTGACCGGAAATTTTCGAGCAGAAATGACTCTTGTCGGATGCGCGCGCTGCCTTCCTTGTGAGGAAGGAAGGGCGGCGAGGTCGGGGGTGAACTGTGTACGAGGGTGTGGAGAGGCGGTGGAAGTTGGCGAGGTGGCGGTGAGTTACTGCGTTGTCCCCAGCTGGGGATAACCAGCGCGCGCGCCGACAAGTTCGGGAGCAGATCGGCGCAGGGGGGTTGGGCACGATGGCGGAACTGTGGTCGGCGGCTTTGCCGTTGCTGCGGCAACAGGTGGGTGAACGAAACTTCGTGACGTGGATCGAACCGATTCGCTGCACCAGCAACACCAGTGGCGTCGAGTTGGAGGTGCCGAATCGCTTCTTTCAGGAGTGGATCACCCGCCACTTCCTCAATGCCATTCGCTCCACCCTGGCGGCGGTGGCGGGCGAGCCGTGCGCGGTGCGTACTGTCATCAACGAGGGGTGGAGCGCGCCGCCGCTGCCGCCGCTACCCGCACGGCGCGAGCCCGCCCCGCCGCCGGCGCGGCGCACGGCCAAGATCGGCCACCTGGTGGCCCATTACACCTTCGAAACTTTTGTCGTTGGTGACGCTAATCAGGTCGCTTACCAAGCCGCCATTGCCGTCGCCGAAGCTCCCGGCCGGCGCTTCAACCCGCTCTTCCTCCACGGCGGCGTCGGCTTGGGCAAGACCCACTTGGCCAACGCGCTGGCGCACGAGTTGCTCAAACGCAACCCGCGCCAACGCCTGGCCTCGCTCTCGGCCGAGAGCTTCATGAACTCGCTCATAACCTCGTTGCGCCAGGACCAGATGGCACAGTTTCGCGACCGCTTCCGTCACGTCGACGCCTTGATCCTCGACGATGTGCAGTTCCTCGCGGGCAAGGAGCGTACGCAGGAGGAGTTCTTCCACACCTTCAACAGTCTGTACGGCGGCGGCAAGCAGATCGTGCTCACGTCGGATAAAGCACCGGCGGCGATTGCCGGCCTAGAGCAACGCTTGAAAAGCCGTTTCGAGGGCGGGCTGATCGCCGACATTCACCCGCCGACGCTGGCGATGCGCGTGGAGATCGTTCGCCAGAAGGCTGCGGCGTTGGCCTGTAGCTTGCCCGAGGAGGTGGCTTGGTTGCTGGCGCGCACGGCCGGGGCGAGCGTGCGCGAGCTTGAAGGGGCACTGACGCGCGTCCTGGCAGCGGCCACGCTGCGCGGTGTGGCCGTCACTATGGAGTTGGCGCAACAGGCGTTGCGGCCGCTGGCGCGGCAGGGCGCACCGGCCTCGGTCGAGCTGGTGCAAGAGGCCGTCAGCCGCCATTTCAAGATCTCGGTGGCCGATCTCAAGTCGCACCGGCGCGAGCGCAGCCTCACCCACGCCCGCCAGCTTGCCATGTACCTCAGCCGCGTGGTGGCGGATGCCTCGTTTCCCGCAATCGCGGAGAAGTTCGGCGGCCGTGATCATTCCACCGTCATGCATGCCGTGCGCGTGGTCGAGGAGCGGCGGACGGGTGACCCGGCACTGGCCGATCTCATAGTCTCACTCGAAGGCTCGCTGCGCAGCCGCTCGGCCGCCTGAAGCGTGGCGCGCCGCGCGACGCCGCTGAGTCCTCTTGGTCCTCTTGGTCTTCTTCGTCCCTTTAGCCCTTCTTGTCGTCTTTCTTGGCTGAAGATTGACAAACCCAACCGCCACAGGAAGAGTAGGCGGCCATTCGCGGGAGCACGGTGAGAGAAACGGCACAGCGGTTGAGAACAGTCGGCGTGGCAGTTGCCGCGCTGGTGATCGGCCTATCAGCGCGCCCCGGCGCGGGGCAGGTCGGGCCGCTGCGCTTTCGCCTGGTGACGCCGACAATCGAAGTCACAGTGCCGCTGGACATCGGCCGCCCCGCGCTCGCCATCGCTAAGATCAATCGCGACGCCTTCGCTGACATCGTACTGCTCGACGGGGACGGCTTTCTGCTCTTCTCAGGCAACGGTGACGGCAGCTTCACCAAGTCGGGACCGATCTCGGCCGGTGAGGTGACGTTGGGTTTGGCCGCCGGTGATTTCAACGGCGACGGCGATAACGACGTCGCCGCCATCACCGCCGTCGATGAAGTCGCCGTCATGCTCGGTAACGGCGACGGCACCTTCGGCGACCCGCAAACCTTCGGCGTCGGCGGCGCCGGCGTGGTCGCGCTGCTGGCAGCAAAGATCGACCGCGACGCCGCGCTCGACTTGGCCGTGGTTAGCCTGGACGACACGGTATACCTGCTGCGTGGCGCCGGCGATGGCACCTTCGAGCCTTTTACGACGGCCACCCTCGAAACCGGTGGTCTGGGCGCCGTTAGCATCGCCAGCGGTGATTTCAACAACGACGGCAATACCGACTTGGTTGTCGTCAATGAGGCCTCCGATAACCTCAGCGTCTTCCTCAGCAACGGCGACGGCACGTTCAACAGCCCGCGCCTAAGTTCAACCCAAGCGGGACCGATCGCCGTGGCCGCCGGCCTGATCAACCGCGACGCCTCGCTCGATCTTGCGGTTGCCAATGGCGGAGAGGACGCCGCCAACACGGTGTCGATCCTCATCGGCCGCACCAATGGACAGTTCGGATCGCAGCAGCCATTCACCGGACCCATACAGCCGGTCGACATCGCCCTGGCCGACGTGAACGGCGACGGCATATCCGACGCGGTGACCGGGAGCCGAGTGGATAGCGCGATAGGTCTCAACATGGGGCTGGGCGACGGTACGTTTGGCGAGACCGAGTCGCCCGCGTTTGTGCCCGGCATCATCGTCGGCGAAGGCCACATTCAGCTAGCGGTGGCGGACTTGGACAATAATGGGCTGCCGGACATCGTTGTCCTCCGCGAGAACGATGAACACCGGGGCCGCTTGGCGGTGACGATGAACCGCAGCAGCGACCCGACTCCTACAGCCACGGTCGGCGGCAGTGCGACCCCGACGGTGAGCGGCGCACCGACGCTGACCTTGACGCCGACGCGAACCAACACCACCACACCGACCGCGACGGCGACGCCGATTCCGACCGCCCCCTACGGGGTCTGCACTTTCAGCGTAAAGGAAGAGTCCAGTAGCGCGCAGGGCCGGGCGATCGCCGCGGGCGACTTCGACGGCGACGGTACGCCGGATGTGGCGGTGGCACTGGCCGAGTCGGGCAACGACAGGGTTCACGTCGGACTGGTTGACGCCGGCGCGTTGCGCGCGCAGTCGGGCTGTCCGGACGAGTTTACCAAGAACGGTTCGGCCGGCGATTACCCGTTACCGGATACGCCGCTAGGTCTGGCAGTAGGCGACCTCGGGGCGCCGGACGGCTGGTTGGACATCGTCGTAGTGACCGCCGGCGGTGTGGTGCCTCTGCGCAACCTCCAAGACGGTTCGTTCGGGATCGGCGAGACCATAAACGCCGGTCCGTCGCCGGTGGCGCTGACCGTGGCCGATCTCGATCGCAACGGCCGCGCCGATCTGATTGTCGCTCGTGGCGACAACAGCGTCGGCATCCTCAACGGCCAAACCGACGGCACCTACGCCCCGGTGCGGGTGGTGCCGGTGGGTGTGCCACCGGCAGCGTTGCTGGCGCGTGACCTCAACAACGATGGGCGGCCGGACCTGGCGCTGGTGAGCAATGCCACCAGCGACCTGGTGGTGTTGGTGCAAGACTCGGAGCAGGCGACCGGGTTCAAGGTGATCCTCACGCTGCGCCTGAGCGGTACGCCGACCGCGATTATCAGCGAGGACTTCAATCGCGACGGCGTGCCGGACCTCGGCGTCACCTTGGCGTCCAGTGCCTCCGGCCACCTGTTGCTCCTGACCGGGCAGCTAAACGGCGCCCTGCCGAACTACTCTTACGGTTCCCCCACCAGCGGCGGCCGCGGCCCGCAAGCGCTGGCACCTGCCGATTTCGACCGCGATGGCCGGGCCGACGTGGTGACTGCCGATACCAACGACAACACCCTGTCGTTCTTCATGAATGCCGGCGGTAGTTTTCCGCTCCGCCTCGAACCGTTGGAAGTTGGGACCGGGCCGGTCGGTGTTGTTGCCGGCGATTTCGACGGCGACGGCGGCCCCGACGCCGTCAGCGCCAACCGGGACGGCACGGTCAGCATCCTGCGCAGCAGCCAGCCGCCCCCGACGCCGACGCCGACCGAGACCTTGACGCCAACTGTGACGCCGACGCCCAGCAGCACGGCGCCGCCGACTGCTAGCGCGACTCCGACGGGCACGCCTTCCGCCACAGCCACTGTCACACCAACCCGCACCGGCACCGCGACCCGCACTCCCACGGCAACCGTTACCAAGAAGGGCATCTACGAGTTGTCCGGACAATCCTGTGCGATCGTGAGCCCGCAGCATTCGCAGGGCGATTGGAGCTTGCTGCTGCTTGCCGGTGCGGCGATCGGCATCACCCGCTGGCGCCGGCGCAGCGGCTCGGGGGCAGAATGAAACGCAGGCTGGGCAGCAGGGGGCGAGTTTCAGCTCAGGGAGCGGAGCCGGAGAAAGCGCCTCCCTCTCCCCGCATGGTTTTGCTGGGAGAGGGTAGGGGTGAGGGGTTAGTGCGTTTTTCGGTACCAATGGACACGAAGGGGGCGAAAGACGATCCCCTCACCCCAGCCCTCTCCCCGCACAACGATGCGGGGAGAGGGAGCAACCCGCGAAGGGATGTCGGTAGAGCAATGGCGCGGAGACGGCGGTCGAGTTTCAGGTCAGGGGTGAGGGGTTTAGACGCGGAGCGGCGGGGCACTGACAGGACGCTTATCGCGCTTGGCGTACTGGCACTGCTGGTCCTGCCGGCAACTGCCCACAGCAGCGAAGATCTGCCGAGCTACGTCGGCTGTAGCATCAAGGTGCAGGCCGGGGATGGGACGTTGACGCCGAAGCCACAGGCGGTCGCGGCGGGTGATTTCGACCGCGATGGCAACCAGGACTTCGCCGTCGTCGATAACGCCAACAATCATGTTGTCGTCTTCCTCGCTCAGCGCGAGGTGTTTGCCCGCGGCGACTGCGCCGGGGCGGTGCAGCAGCGAGTTGTAAGTGTCGGCGCGGCACCGTTTGCGCTGACGGTGGCGGACGTGGGTGGAAACGGCACGCCCGATATCGTTGTCGCCGAGTCGGCGGAGATCGCCATTTTGAGCGGCAGCGGCGACGGCGACTTCTCGCTTCAGACGGTGTTCATTCCCGGCGCCGATCCGCGTGCGGTTGCGGTTGCCGATCTCGACGGCGATGCCCTGCAAGACTTGGCGGTTGCCGACGGCGCCGGCAGAGCCGTGCGGCTGTTCTTTGGCCGCGCCAGTGGCGGGTTTGATACCGCGACGTTATCCCTGGGCCAGACCGCTGTGGGGGCGGCGATTGCCGATGTGAACCGTGACGGGCGCTTAGACTTAGTGTCGCTGACCGATCAGCAGGCCCTGGTGCAGCTGCAAGACGCGGCAGTCGCGCGCTCCTTCGACGGCCCACAAGTGGCGATGTCCGGATCCGTGCTGCAAGCCTTCGGCGTCGGCGACTTCGATCGCAACGGTGTACCCGACATCGCGATGGCGAGCGCAACCGGCTTGATTGACCTGGCCACCGGAACCGCCGTCGGCGATGGGTCAGTCACCTACGCGCAGCGTCGCGTTGACGAGGCCCCGTTTGCAGTGGCGGCGTTGGCGGCCGGTGATCTCAACCGTGACGGCAAGCTGGACTTGGTGGTCGCCGGCGAGAACTCGGCTCACCTGTTGCCAGGAAGCGGTGACGGCAACTTCGATAGCCCAAGTGATTACGGCCTGGGTACCGAGCCGACCGGCTTGGCGCTGGCGGACGTTGATGGGGATGGCTTGCCGGACGTTCTCAGTGCCAACCTGCTGGCAGGTACGGTGACGGTGTTGCTCAGCAGCAACCCGCCACCGACACCGTCGCGCACCCCCACCGACACGCCCGGGACGGCTACGCCGACCGAGACGCCGAACCGCGACTGCTGTTCGGTGCATAGCGGCGCCGGCTGCGCCGACGCGATTTGCGAAAACAAAGTCTGCGCCTTGGACCCCGACGGCTTCTGTTGTGTGCAGGGTTGGGACGAGAATTGCGTGGCGCTTGCGCGCGCGTCTCAGGCCGAGTGCGACTGCCCGGCGCTGACGCCGACACCCACAGACACGCCGCCGGCAACCGATACGCCCACCGACACGCCCACCGCGCCGCCGACTCTCACACCGACGCCGACAGAGAGCGCAACGCCGACGGCGACCAGGGAAGGTCCGACGCCGTTGGATACACGCACCCCAACCCCGACGTTCACGATTACGGGCACGCTGCCGCCGACAGCGACACCTAGCGCAACGCCGTCGCTGACACCGACGGTCACCGCAACCGCCACGGCTACGCGCACACCGACGGCAACGTTGACCCCGACAGTAACCCTGACGCCGATCGGCGGCTTCGGCCTGCAGGGCGAAGGTTGTGCGCTGCACCCGGGCGGCTCCGGTGGCTGGGGTGGCTTGCTGCTAGCGTTGCCGCTGTGGTTAACGGCGCGGCGGCGCCGGCGCTAAGACTGCGCTGCGGCCGCGCGGGCGGAACACGCGATGGTTGGAATCACCAGTTGGGCCACATACGTACCGCGCTGGCGGCTTGATCGCAGCCTGATCCGCCAGGCCTGGGGCACGTCGCAGCCGGCCGGCAGCCGGGCGGTAGCCAATTTCGATGAGGACGCGCTGACCATGGCCGCCGAGGCGGTTCGTCAGGTGGCGGCGGCCGGCGCCACCGCCGTGCGCGGCCTCTACTTCGCCAGCGCCAGTGCCCCATACTGGGAGAAGCAGTGCGCCGCGGTGGTGGCGACCGCGTGCGATCTGCCGCGGCGGATGGTAACCGCGGATTTCGCGGGCTCGGTGCGTGCCGGCACCGGCGCGCTGCTGGCTGCCATTAGGGCGGCACAGGCTGGGGCGGCCGACGATGCGGTGGTGGTGGCAGCCGATGCCAGATTGGCGGCACCGGAATCGGAGATCGAGGGCTTCCTGGGCGATGCCGCCGCCGCCGTGCGCGTGGGCACGCGGCAGGTCGCTGCCGAGTTCCTCGACGCGGTCTCGCTGGCAGAGCAGTTCACTTACCTGTGGCGTATAGATAGCGATCGCTTCGTGCAGACCCAGCCTGGCAAGTTTTCGAATACCTACGGCTACGGCCGCGATCTGGGTGAAGCCATCGCGGCATTGCTCAAAGCCAACCAGCTCAAGCCCGCCGACATCGCCAAGCTGGCACTCTATTCGCCCGACGCGCGCGCCGCCGCGGACCTTGCCAAGTCGTTGGGCTTCGACCCAAAGCAGCAGTTGCCACCGGCACTAGCCACCACCATCGGCTGCGCCGGCAATGCTGAAGCGTTCTTGCAGCTGGCCGCAGCGTTAGAAGAGGCGAAGCCGGGTGAACGGATCATCGTGGGCAGCTTCGGCGAAGGTGCCGACGCTTTGCTCTTTCGCGTCACCGAGGCGGTTGGCGCTGCCCGCCCGCAGGCAAGCTTGCGCGACTGGATCGAAGCCGGAACGCCGTTGCCGTCGTATCAGCGCTACCTGAAGTACCGGAGCATAGTCGCGGGCGACGAGCCGGGTGAGGCCATCGCCAACGTGCTCGAGTTCAGAGAACTCAAGCAGGACATGCGCTGGTATGGCAGCCGCTGCCGTGTCTGCGGGACCGTGCAGTTTCCGATGGCGCGCGTGTGCATCAAGTGTCGCGGCCGCGAGCTCGAAGATCAGCGCTTGGAACGGTGCGGTACGATCTTCACCTTCACGGTCGACCATCTTGCCGCCAGCCTCGAACAACCGCTGGCGATGGCGGTCGTCGATCTCGATGGCGGCGGCCGGGTGTACTTGCAGGTCAGCGACGCTGCCCCCGAGGCGGTGCAAGTTGGTGCGCGCGTGACGATGAGCTTGCGGCACCTGCATGATGGCGGCGGCAACCACAATTATTTCTGGAAAGCCCGCCCGGCGCGCGTGCGAGGTGAGGCATGAAAGACCAGGTGGCTGTCATCGGCGTTGGTTGCACCAAGTTCGGCGACCTGTTTGAGAAGAGCTACGAGGACCTGATCTGTGACGCGGCCTTCGATGCCTACGCCGACGCGGGCATCGACCAGGGTGCGATCGATGCCGCCTACCTCGGCACCTACTTGCCGGGTCCGAACGGCGGCAAGGCGGCGGTATCGCTCGCCGATGCCTTGCGGCTTTACGATCGGCCGATCACACGCGTGGAGAACTACTGCGCCACCGGTACCGACGCCTTCCGCAACGGCTGCCTGGCAATCGCTGCTGGCGTTGCTGAGGTGGTGCTGGTGTTGGGGGCGGAGAAGCTTAAAGATCGTGGCGGCCGCGGCTTGCCACGGCTGGGACACCCGTTGCTCGCCAAGGGCAACTCGGCACCCGGTCTGTTCGCTCTGGCGGCCAATCGCTACATGCACACCTTCGGCATCGGGCGCGAGACCTTGGCGAAGGTGGCGGTGAAAAACCATTTCAACGGCGCCCATAATCCCAAGGCCCACTTGCAGATGGAGGTCACCGAAGAGCAGGTGCTCAAAGCCCCGATCATCGCTTGGCCCTTCGGGCTGTTCGATTGCTGCCCGACCACGGACGGCGGCGCTGCGGCCATCATCTGCCGTGCCGACATCGCCCGGCGTTTTCGCGATGACTACGTGCTGGTCAAAGGCTTCGGCCTGGCGGTGACGCCGGGCCGGCCTTACTTCGATCCGACCTTCGATTACCTCGGCTTTCGCTCGACGCAGATGGCCGCACAACAGGCCTATGCAATGGCAGGTGTGACGGCTAAGGACATCGACTTCGCTGAGGTGCACGACTGTTTCACCTGGACGGAGATCTCTAACACGGAAGACCTCGGCTTCTGCGCCAAAGGTGAAGGTGGGCGGTTGGCCGCCGAGGGCCGTACCCGCATCGACGGCGACATTCCCATCAACCCCAGCGGCGGGCTGAAGTCGTTCGGCCACCCGATCGGTGCTAGCGGAGTGCGCATGATTTACGAGTGCGTGCAGCAGTTGCGCGGCCAAGCCGGCGATCGGCAAGTGAAGTCCCCTGAGTTGGGGCTAGCCCACAATGTCGGCGGGCCCGGCGCCGTCTCCTGCGTCATCATTCTCGGCCGCAACTAGCAAGTCTCGTTTCGGGACAGTGGACGTCTCGTTACGAGACTTCCGACCCCGTTTGCGGTGGAGTTTCACGGCGGAGGAGCGGACTCGGCCAATTGACTCACTGCGGCATGTTTCCTGCTGCGCGAAGCGCTGGCCGGTTGGGCCGAGAAAGGGAAAGGACAAACAGGATGGAAGCCGCCACTGCCACCGAGACCTGGTCGACTCCTGCCGCAGCCACGTCGGCTGAACGGACGATTCCGAAGTTGGCTGAGCCAGAGGTGCTCATGCCCTCGCAATATCTGGATTTGTTGCGAGGACACAGTCCTTACGAGGGCGAGAAGCGGCTGATGCTGGCCGTGCTCGAAGACGCTATATCGTGTTTTCAGAAGTACGCCGGCGCGAGCAAGGGGCGCCGCCACCGACTTTTCAACGAAGCGCAGGACTGGCTGCTTGATACCGACGGCAGCTGGCCCTTCTCGTTCGAGGGAATTTGCCAGACGTTGGACCTCAACCCTGACTATCTGCGCGATGGGTTGATGAGATGGAAGGACCGGTTCTTGGCGCGACCCGATGCCGCAGTGGCGCGGGTGGCGCGCGTTCGCTTGCGGGCTGCGCGCCGGCACAAGATCCTGCCCTTCGTTCCCCGCCGCCGGCACAAGGCCCAAAAGACCGAGCAGGTTGCCGCGGTGGCGTAAAGGGAAGGGCAATTCACTTCGGTATCTTTTCGTCGCTTTGGTCGAATACGAAGCTGATAATTTATCGTTGAATGATGTAGAGGCTGAGTTATCACCGAACTTCGGTAGATAACCACGTGGCACCTGCGTTGCTGCCCGAACGGGTAGTGGTGACGAACTGGGCGGGTGCAATGAGCAGCCACACATCAGAGCATATGGCAAGTGGCGTAGGACCGCGCTTGGATAAGCGGCGTACGGTCCTGCTGCTACGTTCGGTGGTGATCTTCACCACCTCCTACCTGGTGCTTTTCGGCGGGCAGCCGCTGACCCTGAACAACGTCGGTTACGTCGCGCTGCTGATTGCCTCGAACGTTGCGATCGCGCTGTGCCCGGCGTGGATCATCAATGCCCCCCAGTTTGCGCCCGGCCTTCTGCTGGGCGACACCGCGCTGGTCCTGCTCGGCTTGTATCAGACGGTCGGGTTCTCGCAGGAGTTCCTGATCGTCTACTTCTTCACGATCTTTCTGACAACGGCGGCCGAGACGCTGGCGCAGATTGCCATCGGGGCCACGCTGGTGAGCGGGCTGTACGGCTACTGGCTCTATGTCAGCACGCCAGGGCCGATGGACGCCTCGCACTGGCTGCGCTTGCCGTTCTTCTTCGTGGTTGCGATTTTCTACGCCTTTCTTACCGACGAACTCAAGGTGGAGAAGCGACGGCGCGAGGAGGCGGAGCGCGAGCGCGAGCACCTGCGGCTCTTGCTACAGGTGGCGGGTGCCCCGCCGGCCTCGTCGGTGGCTAGCGAGTGCTTGAAGGGGATCGGGGCTTTCATTGAATCGGCTTTCCCCAACCTGCGTTGCGCCGTGAGCTTGGAGCTAGACGCCGCCCGAGCCGACGACGGCGCCATATGGCTGCCGATCGATGCCTATAACCAACACTTCGGCGGTGTGCTGGTCCGGTCCACGCGCGGCGCGGTTACCGACACCGAGCGGACATTATGCGAGCTGGTGATTCACGCGGTAGCGAGCGCGGTCTACACCGCCCGTCAGGTTGAGGCGGCGCGGGAGTCGTCGCGCCTCAAAGAGGAATTCATCAGCACGCTATCGCACGAGCTGCGCACGCCGCTCCATGCCATCTTGGGATACACCGATTTGATCGAAAGCGTGGTCGAGAGCGCGGCTGACCCGTTGATACCGGAGAGCGTCGAACGCCTGCGCGCCAACGCCCGGCGCCTGCACGACCTGCTCGAAGAAATGCTGGGATTTGCCAGCTTGCGTGCTGGCCAGCTGGCGCCGCTGGTGACGCCGGTCGAGCTTCCCAATCTGCTGGGCGAGCTGGCCGGTTTTACCAAGGACCTGCTGGCGGGGCGCCCGATCGACTTCGAGATGGATTTGCCCGCTGACTTGCCGCCGCTGCTGACGGATGGAGTTAAGCTGCGCCAGGTACTGGCCAGCCTGCTGAGCAATGCTACCAAGTTCACCGAGCGGGGCCAGATCCGTTTGTCGGCGCGGCTGACTGCGCCCGAGCAAGTCCTTATCACCGTGAGCGATACAGGCATCGGCATTGCCCCGGACAACTTGCAGTTGATCTTCGACGACTTCCGGCAGATCGACGCCTCGACAACCCGGCGCTTTGGTGGTGTGGGCCTGGGCCTGGCTTTGGCACGCGGCCTACTGGGCGTGCTCGGTGGCACGCTCGATGTGGTCAGCCGACAGGGCGAGGGCTCGACCTTCCGGGTCGCGCTGCCGCTGGTTCACCCGCTGTCGCGCATTGACCGGCGCGACCGGGTACTGCCGCTGCTGAAGCGCCGTGAGCCGGAAAAGACCGAGTGGGCCTCGGCGTAAGCAGCGTCACAGCGAGTAGCTCGCTAGCACCAGAAACTTAGCCAGCCACGGGCCCAGCGACAGCACGCAGTAGATCGCCGCCAGGGCGTGCATAACGGTTTTGCCGAGCGGCTGGGGCGCTCTACGGTGCAGCAGCAGCAAGAGCCCGCAAGCCTTGGCCTTCACCAGCAGCAACGTCGGCCCGACACCGAGCACCGCGAAGGAATGCTGCAGCAATGGATTGGCCTCCGAGCAGCCAAGCGCCAGGCCGCTGTAGGTGGCCATACCGTCGAACATTTGCAGCACCAAGTTTAGGGCGAAGAGCTGATACAGGTAGGAGTTAACTGCTCTCTCCATCTGCTCGAACCGGACCGTACCGCGAAGATATTCCCGGGGGCAGGGTTTAGCAAGCGCGATCTAGCACTTCAGGTAAGGATTTGCTGCTGCTTGAGCTGCTGCACTTCTGCAGCGGTGTAGCCGAGGATTTCTTGCATCACGTAGTCGGTGTGCTCACCCAAGCACGGGGCGGCCTGGCGCACGGCGGTGGGCGTGCGCGAAAGACGCCACGGGATGCCGGCGTGCTGGCGCGTACCGACCTCGGCATGGGGAAGCGACACGAAGAAACCGGCGGCGTTGAGGTGAGCGTCCTCGGCTAAATCGCGGTTACTCATCGACGGAAATGCCGGAATACCGGCGGCCTGCAGCGTGCGGGTCACGTCTTCGCAGCTGCGGTCGAGGGTCCAGCTGCTCACGATCGCTTCGAGGGCATCCTCGTTCGCCTTGCGGCCCGTTAGGGTGGCAAAGCGCACGTCGGTTGGCAGGGCGTCTTGATCGATGATCTCTGCCAGCCGCCGCCATTCGCCGTCGCTGCGCACGCTGATGGCGACCCAGCGTTCATCCCCAGTGCAGCGAAAGACGCCGTGCGGAGCCATGTGGGGGTCGCGGTTGCCGTCACGTGCCGGCTGTTCCCCGGCCATCGTGTAGCGGAGTACCGCCTCCGCCAGCACCGAGATCGTGGTTTCTTGCTGCGAGAGGTCGATGTACTGTCCGCGGCCGGTGCGGGCGCGATAGTGCAACGCGGCCAATACGGCCACCGCCCCGTGCAGCCCGCCGTTGGGATCGCCGTAGGATATGCCGACGTGCATCGGTGGCCAGCCGCGATAGCCGGTCACCGACGAGAAGCCGGACAGCGGCACCTGCGCCGGCCCGTACGAGACATAGTGGCTCTCCGGACCGGTGGCGCCGTAGCCGGACATGGCAATCATGATGAGGTCGGGTTTAACTTGCCGTAGCGCTTCGTAACCCAAGCCGATGCGGTCCATGACCCCGGCGGCGAAGTTCTCGCAAACCACGTCCGAGACCGCCACCAGCTCCTTGGCGATAGCCTTCGCGCGAGCTTCCCGGAGATCAAGAGCGAGGCTGAGTTTGCCCTGGTTGTACTGGTTGAAGTAGCCGCTGCGGTTGACGCCGAACTCGCCGTCAGCCCACGGCGGCAACAGCCGCGTGACGCACGGGCGCGCGCTGCTCTCGATGCGAATGACTTCGGCGCCCAGATGCGCCAGTTGCAGGGTGCAATACGGCCCCGCCCAAACCCAGGTGAAATCGGCCACGCGGATGCCGCTGAGGGGTGCGATGTCTGCCATCCGTGGTCTTCCTTCAAATTACCCGTTCGCTCCGTAGCTCGGCTAAGCCGGCGGGCGAGAGGCCGAGATGCTGAGTGAGTATGTCGGCGCTGTGCTCACCGAGCCGTGGAGCGGGCGCCGCCAGGGTCCAAGGCGTGCGCGAGAACTGATAGGGCGCACCGGGGATGGTCACGGCCGCGCCACCAGGGTGCGCCAGCGAGGCAAAAAAACCTCGTGCCTTCAGGTGCTCGGAGTGCAACAGGTCTCCCATCGTCGAGACCGGAGCGAACGGAATGCGGCGTTGCTGCGCCGCGCGGTAGAGTTCATCGACGCTGTGCGCCTTCACCCAGTCTTGCAATAACAGCTTCAGCGCATCCCAGTTCTGCGCCCGCGACAGGCGGTTGTCGAACAGCTCCAGGCTCGCCCAGTCGGGATTACCCATCAACTCGACGAAGCCGCGCCATTGATGCTCCTCGATGCAGCAGAGAAAGATCCAGCCGTCGCGGCATTCCATGAAGTCGAGTGGCTGGATCGGCTTGATCCCCAGACGCGAGGCGACAACGCCCATGTAGGGCCAGTAAGAAAAGGTCAACTCCAGCATGGCAGCCAGGGCTTCCTGAATCGAAATCACCACGTGTTGGCCGCGGCCGTCGCGGGCCGCGGCCAACAGGGCACCTAGAGTGGCGACGGCGGCGGTGACGCCGCCCTGAAATTCGGCCTGCTGTCCAAACGCCTTGAGCGGCGGCCACTGCTCGCTACCGGGACCGCCGCCGTTGAGATAGCCGATGCCGCCGGCATTCCACAGCACCAGATCGGTAGCGGCGTAATGGCTGTGCGGCCCCGCTAACCCAAATGGTGTAATCGAGGTCATCACCAGCCGCGGGTTGACGGCCGCCAGTGCTTCGTAGTCCATGCCGAGTGCCGCCATCTCTGCCGGCGGGACGTTATGCAGCAGAATATCGGCTCGGGCCACCAGCGCAGAAAACAGTGCCCGGCCGCGCTCGGTGCTCAGATTCAGCGTGAGCCCGCGCTTGTTGGTGTTCAGATACAGGAAGAGACCGCTGGCGTTCAGGTCCGTGCTGCCGTGAGGAAACGGCCCGCGGGTGCGCGCCAAGTCGCCGCCGAGCGGCTCCACTTTGATGACCTCGGCCCCGAGATCGGCCAGCAGCTTGGCGGCATACGGCGCCGCTACCATCTGGCCATACTCTACCACCCGCACCCCGCTCAGTGCTTGTTCTACCATGGGCGCCTTACGCGGTGCGCCGCTGTAACACGAAGCGCGGCTGACGCCAACGGGGCGCACCCGCTTCTCTCTCTGGGCTAACAGTCCGTTGAAGAACCGCCGATGGCTTCGAGACGCCGCTAACGGCGCTCATCAGCATGAGCGGTTTTTCCTCCTGCCACAACACTTTTCCGCTCGCCCTGAACTACTATGGCCGAAAGTCTTGGCGTCGCGCGCAGATTTCCCTCCGTCATTCCCGCGAAGGCGGGAATCCATCCGGAGCCCCACCGCCCCTGGATGCCCGCCCCACGCCTTCGCGGGGGCAGGCTCTAAAGATTGCGGGCATGACGGAATACCCCTGTCGAGCTTTGGGCTGCGGCCAAGCCCGCGCTGAGGAGCGGCGAAGCGGCGTCTCGAAGGGCATCGCCGTCTTTCAACGCGCTGCTAACGGCGCAACGCTGCCGGCAGCAGATCGAGTAGCTGCTCGGGATCGGTGGGCTCGTCACGGTAGTGCAGGGCAGCCATGAACTCGGTGTGCGAAAAACGCTTGGCGTCCCACTGGTGGCGCACCTGCCAGCTCCCGTCGGCGCCGCGAATCAGCAGTTGAACCGTTTGCTGTTCGGTGAGGCCGACGGCTGCACGCTCGCTCGGCGTGGTCGCGAAGAGAACGTAGGGAGCGCGCTTGATGGTCACGAAGTACATAGCTGCCTTGTTAGCTGCAGACCCAAAGCGAGGCAAATGGCCGCCTGCCGGTCAAACCAAGCAGCCTAGCGAGCCGGCAAGCGCACTGGGCAGACCCCGAGCGCGCCGTGATGGACGGGCGGCGAGTAGCTCAGAATCTGCATCCCGTTTTCGCCAAAGCTCCCCACATTGAGATAGCCGTTGTCGAGCGTGCGCGAAGTTGACCAGTCCCAAGCCTGGCCTAGCAGGCGGACGCCGCGGGCGGAGTGATAGACGATCAGATCATAGGCGATTTCCACCGCCGAACGCCGGCAGATCAGGGCAGCGGGCAGCCCGAGATCGGCGGCGTAGCGAGCAATCTGCTGGTCCTGCTCGTCGTAGGGCAGGTTGCGGGTTTCGTCAAGAACCTGCTTGCGCACCAATACCCAGCCCGCGCTACAGTGCTCGCTGCCGGCCAGCGGTTCGAGCGCGATACCCCATTCGTCCTTCAGCAAATAGCCCGAGTTGCGCAGCAGCCGCGAGTCGAAGGCGGCGGGGAAGCGCTCGATCAACCGTGACAGAGAAAGCGGTGTGCTGCGGTCGTGGTCCACACGTAGCAGCAGCATTTCGCCGCCGGGGGCGGCCGCCGCTAACTCGCTCTCGGCATAGGGAATCGGGGGGGTGGGCGGAACGAAGTCGAATGCAGCCCGGATTTCCTCCGGGCCGAGGAGATCTGCGCCCAGGAGTCGGCGCGCAGCCGCAAGGTCGATGGATGCCGCCATACGTGGCGGCGGATCATAACAACTGGCGGCGCCGACACAAGGCCGCAACGGTTACCCACACTGGGCGGCGCTACCATAGCGCTACCATTCCCTTGACAAGCTGTTAGGTGCATCGGTAAATATGGCCGCGGATTTTAGACAGTCAGGCGGGCGGAACTTGCGGACACTCACCGAGCGAATTGCCAAAGCCGCGCCGTTGCGCCGTGCGGCGAATGCCGCAGCTTGCGGGCGCCGGCGGTGGTGCCCGGCCGAGCACGGAAGGACGACGATGCTACGAGAGTTTGCCATACTGGCACTGGTGGTGCTGCCCGTGATCGGCCCGGCTACAAGCCGCGCCCAGGTTCCAGCGGTGCGCTTCGCCGAGAGGCTTGACGCACCAGTCGGCGAGGGGCCTTTCGATCTCGTGGTTGCGGACTTCAATAAGGACAATAACGCCGACGTGGCTACCGCCAATAACGACGGCGGTAACGTTTCCGTGCTGTGGGGAAACGGCGACGGAAGCTTCGAGGCGGCCGTCACCGCGCAGGCCGGGGAGTTCCCGATCGCGATCGCCACCGGACTGGTGACCAACGACAGCAACCTCGATTTGGTCGTCGCCAACGAAGTCTCGCAGGAGCTCAGTGTCCTCAAAGGTGGCGGAACCGGGAAGTCGTTTGGCTCGGCAGTGAATACCGAGCCCGTAGCTACCGCCGCCGCTGTCGTGCTGGCGGACTTCGACAACGACGGCAAGCTCGATGCCGCCACCAGCGAGATCTACGAAGACACCGTCACCGTTCAGCTGGGTAACGGCGATGCTAACGGCACCTTCGGTCTGGCTCGCTCGCTCTCGGTTCCGGGGGGACCGTTCGGTCTGGCGGTCGCTGATTTCGATGGTGACGACAAGCTTGATCTAGTGACCACGAACAGCAATTCAACCACCGTGACCATCCTCAAGGGCAACGGCGATGGGACCTTCGCGCTCGGCGCCAGCCCGTCGGTTGCCTCATCGAGCTGCAGCACGACGGTAACCCCAGCGGGGGTCACCACCGGCGACGTCAACGGCGACAACAAGCCGGATATCGTGGCGACCAACGAGGACTGTGACAATGTCGCCGTGTTGATCAACGACGGCGATGGCACGTTCGGCGCGGCGCGCTTCCTCGACAGCGGGCTGTTCGGTTTCCCCGAGGCCGCGAGGATCGCGGATCTCAACGGTGACGGTTACGCCGACATCGCTGCGGCCAACAGTTACAACGACAACGTTTCCGTGTTCTTGGGACACGGCGATGGCATGTTCGAGGCTGCCGTCTTCTTCACGGTCGATACCACGCCGTTCGCTTTGGCCGTGGCCGACGTCAACAACGATACCTTTCCCGATATCGTGACCGCCAACGCCGACGGCAACAATGTTTCCGTGCTCTTGAATGATCGCGCCGGAGGGTGTACTGGCGATTGCGACGCGAGTGGTGACGTGACCGTGGACGAGCTGGTAAAGGGCGTGAACATCGCCCTGGGGACTTCGCCGTTGTCGGAATGTTCGTCCTTCGACAAGGACAACAGCGGCGACGTTACGGTGGACGAACTGGTGAGCGCCGTGAATATTGCGCTGGGCGGGTGTGCATGACGGCGGTGGGGTCTGGTTTTGGGCGACGAGCGGCTCCGGTATGCGGCCGCGGGAGGGTGTCTTGATGCTAAGGCGGGCAGCTTTGAGCGGCTTGGTGGCCGTCGTGGCCGCATGGGGTGTGGTGCAGCCCAGCGGAGCGCAGTCGCAGCCGCAGTCCTGCAGCACAAATTGCGCGCAGTTGAGCGTAACCGGTGCCACCGGCACGCCCGGAGGCACTGTTACGATCGGAGTGGCGTTTACCCAAGGCCCGGATGACGGCGAGGCCGCCAAAGGCAATGACGAGACCGCCGCCATCGCCTTCACGCTCGGCATTCCGGGCGTGGGCTCGGCAACTCCGCTGAGCCTGGCCGACTGCACCGTCGGCAGCGATGGGTTGACGCCGGCGATCAAGGTCGCTGATGCGATCAAGGACACGTTCAAGGTGGTGCTCGAAAACCTCCAGTGCACCACCGTCACCGGAACTCCGCGTAATCGCTGCTTGTGTCCCGGCGCCGAGCAGCAGCGCGACAACTTCATCAACGTGGTTGTCTACGGGCCCAAGGACTTGCCCGCCAGCGGGCCGGTTGATATTCCGGTGCTCCCCAGCGGATCGCTGATGACGATTGATCTCAAGATCGATGCGGCGGGCACCACCCCGGTGCACGTGTTCGCCGAGACCGACAACCAGAGTGAAAAGCCGAAACCGCAGTTCGGTGCATTCCTGTCGATCGGCGACAAGTCGGCGGTCGATCAAACCTTCAATTCCGAGCGCACCGTGAGCAAGGTGGCGATCACCAACGCCGCGGTCAGCGCAGGAACGGCGTGCGTTGGCGATTGCGATAGCAGCAACGATGTCACCGTCGATGAGTTGGTGAAGGGTGTGAACATCGCCTTGGGTACCGCCCAGCTGACAGATTGCCCGTCGTTTGATAAGGACAACAGCGGCGATGTTACCGTGGATGAGCTGGTGACCGCAGTGAATTACGCCCTCGGGAGTTGTCCGTCGTAACCGAGGGGTGAAGGATAGAGGGTACTGAGGTACGGAATCGCGGGTGCCGCCGCGGCACAGGCCGACGCGGTGGCCCCGAATGGGAAAAGTTGGCCGGGCATCTCATAGCTCAAAAGAAGGAGGGTAGACGATGAGAACGCGGACAGGGAGCAACATGCTTCGGGGCCTCGCAGTCGGCGCGATTGCGTTGCTGGGGGCAGGCACTGCACAGGCGGCAGTGTCGATCAACGTCGGCAGTGCCTCAGGCAAGGCCGGCGACACGGTGGAAGTATCCGTGACACTGACAGCCGACGGCGGCGAGCACGCGGTGGGGACGCAGAACGACACGACTTTCGATCCCGCCAGCATCACCGTGGTGGCGAAGGCGAACAAGAAGCCGGATTGCGCAGTCAATCCTGACATCGACAAGACTGCCAGCTCCTTCGCGTTTCGCACTGCAACCGGAACCTGCGATCCGACCACGACGGCGTGCAGTGTCGTTCGCGCGATCGTGCTGTCCACAGACAACGTGGACGACATTCCGAACGGGGCTACGCTTTACACCTGCAAGGTCAAGATCGGTGACAGCACGCCGGAGGGCTCGTACCCGTTGACCGCCAGCGGCGCCATTGCTAGCGACCCGAGCGGCACCCGGCTCTCGGGAGTTACCGCTAACAACGGTGCGATCAACGTTACCGCCGATACACCGACGCCAACACCGACGGATACACCGCCGCCACCTACGGACACGCCGGTGCCGCCGACCCCGACGGTCACCAACACGGTGCCGCCGACGAATACGCCGGTGCCGTCGACTCCGACAAATACCCGTCCGCCGGGTGGCGACGACGATGACGACGGTTGCCAGATCGTGGCGACGCAGAAGAGCCACAGCGCATGGCTGCTCTTGCTGCCCGCTGCCGCGTTGCTCTGGCTGCGCCGGCGCCCGCGCTAACCGGGTAGCAGCTAACACAGCCGGTGAAGAGGGGGCCGCAAGGCCCCCTCTTTTTTTGTGGCCTGGGTGCGAAGAGTGCAGCGGCAGAAGTGGCCGCGCCGGCTGAGGCGCGGCGCTGCTGTGCTCGGCTCGGCACTCTACCTGCTTGCCCCGGCCAGAGGTTTGAGCGAGCTAGTCGGCTACCAAGCGCGTTCGCTTGCGCGCGCGCCGTCAGCCGAGCAGCTCGACCTGCAACTCAAGCGTGTCGCCAGCGGTGCGCAGGCGCCCATAGTGCCGCTTTTCGGAACTCTGTTGGCGCCGGGACTGGCCGTGGCGCCAACGCGGCTGCCCAAGGTGGCGGTCTTGGCGCGGCTCGAATCAGCGGCTTCAGCGGCTGAGTTGTCGGCAGCGGGCTACCCGCCGCGCGCGCAGGTCGGCCGCGTGGCCGCGCTCGCGCTGTCGCCAAATGAGCTTAGCTCCGTGGCTAAAGTGCCGGGCGTGCTGCGGCTCCAGCCGCAGCTACAACATCGGCTGCACCTCGACGTGAACACGGCGAGGAATCACGCGGTCGAAGCTCGTGTCAATAGCGGCGTCACCGGTGCCGGCGTGCTTATCGGCGTCATCGACACCGGCATCGACTGGCGCCATGGTGACTTCCGCCACGCTGACGGCAGCACTCGTATCCGTGCCGTGTGGGACCAGGTTGACGACAGTTTCGCCAACTCCGGCGGTGCGGTCGGAAGCCTGCCGCCGGTGGACGATGGGGCAGGGGCCCCGCTGGGTACGGTCTACACCGCGGCGCAGATCAATGCCGCGCTGGCAGGTGCCGGCACAGTCAACAGCCGGGACCTCGTCGGTCACGGCACCCACGCGGCCGGCTGTGCGGCCAGCAACGGCCTGGCGCCTGGCGGTTACATCGGCGTGGCGCCGGCGGCGGAGATCTTGATGGTGCGCGCCGGGGGCGAAGCCGCTGAGGACTTCAACCTCGTCGGGGACGTCCTCGCCGGGCTGCAGTGGCTCGGTGAGCAGGCCGATCAAAGCGGACAGCCGCTGGTCGTCAGCATGAGTTTCGGCCATCACTTCGGTGCCCATGACGGGACGGATGCGGAAGAAGTGGCGATTGACGATTTCACCAGCCGTTCGGGCCGGGCTGTGGCAGTGTCGGCCGGTAATGAACGCGCCGCCGCCATTCACACTAGCGGCTCCGCCCTGGGCAGCCGCGCACTCCAACTCGCAGTCACCAGTGAGAGCAACGATTTCCTGGCGGTCGACTGCTGGCTCGCCGGTGACGATGTCGTCGACTTGGGTTTCTTCGATCCCGACGGGCTTGGCTTCTCCGATGCCGATGTCACGCCCGGTGAATGCGTGCAAGTGGAGAATCGCACCAACCGCGTCAGTACCTGCGTTGATACCGTGAACCCACTCAACGGCAGCCGCGAGGTGCTCTTCCTGGCCGAGCCGCGCGACCACGGCGGCACGATTACCACCGGCACTTGGCAGATTGTCCTACGCGATGAAGGCGGCGTCAGCGACGGACGCTACCACTGTTGGTCGGTCAACTATCAGCCGTTCACCGCCGACGTTGATAGCACTGCCACCGTGGCGATGCCCGCTACCGCTCGCGGCGCGCTCGCTGTCGGCGCTGCCAGCCTGCGGGCGAGCTGGCCGAGTGCGGGTAATCCGAACACGCAAATCGACTCGCCGGTTATCGACGACATCGCTTTCTTCAGCAGCAGCGGCCCGACCCGCGACGGCCGCTTCAAGCCGGACCTGGTCACCGGCGGCAACTGGGTGCTGTCGGCGTGGTCCGAGGGTGACGGCAGTGGGTCGGCCATGGCCGGCATTCCACGGGATGAGCGGCGCGTGAGCGCGGACGGCACCCACGTGGCGTCACGTGGGACCAGCTTTTCCGCCCCGCAAGTGGCCGGGGCCGTGGCCTTGATGTTGGAAGCCAATTCGCAGCTGGCTGCCGGAGAGATCGGCGATCGCTTGCGCACGAGCGCTAGCTCCGATGCCTTTACCGGCACGGTGCCCAACCCGCTGTGGGGCTACGGCAAGCTGGATGTCGCGGCCGCCGTAGCCAAGGCGGCGCTCGCCTGCGTGGCCGACTGCGATGGCGACGGCGAGGTTACCGTCAACGAGCTGGTGACTGGCGTGCTCATAGCGTTGGGCGACGCCGGCATCGCCGCCTGCCCGCGGGCCGATCGCGACGATGACGGACTGGTGACGATCGACGAACTGACCGCCGGGGTCCTGGCGGCGCTGCACGGATGCCGGGCCTAGCTTGGACCAAGGCCCCCAAACTTGATTGCCGTGATGCGCTCGCGTATGGGAGCCTGCAATGGCCAGAAGTGAGCGGCGAGTAGTGGTTACGGGGCTCGGCCTGGTCACGCCGCTGGGCAGTACCGTGCAGAAGAACCTCGACGCCCTGATGAACGGCCGCTCCGGGATCGGGCCGATCACGCGCTTCGACGCCTCGGGCTTCCCCAGCCGAATTGCCGGCGAGGTGCGCGACTTCGACCCGGCCGCCTTCATCGAGAAGAAGGAAATCAAGAAAATGGATCCGTTCATCCACTACGCCATCGGCGCGGCGCAGATGGCTCTGGATGACGCCGGCTTCAAGGTCGAGCCCGGCTGCGCCGAGCGGGTGGGCGTGGTGATCGGGGTCGGGCTCGGCGGTATCACCACCATCGAGGAGGCGGTCGCGACTTATGTGGCTCATGGCTTTAAGCGGATCTCCCCGTTCTTCATTCCGCGGCTGATCGCTAATCTGGCTCCGGGTCAGATCGCGATTAGGTTCGGCGCCAAAGGGGTAAATTACGCCCCGGCCAGCGCTTGTTCATCGGGCGGACATGCGATCGGCGAAGCCTACCGCTTGATCCGCTTCGGGCTGCAGGACGCGATGATCACCGGCGGCACCGAGGCCGCAGTAACGGCATTGGGTGTCGGCGGCTTCGCCGTGATGCGCGCGCTATCAACCCGCAACGAGCAGCCGGAGAGAGCCAGCCGGCCGTTCGATCGCGGGCGCGACGGTTTCGTGATCGCGGAAGGGGCCGGAGTACTCGTGCTCGAAGCGCTCGAGTGCGCCCAGCAGCGCGCCGCCCGCATCTACGCCGAGGTCGTCGGCTACGGTGCCAACGCCGATGCCTACCATATCACCGCGCCCAGCCCTGACGGCGAGGGCGCGGCGCGTTGCATGGAGTTGGCGCTGGAGGACGGCGACGTTAGCCCGCTCGAAGTGGACTACATCAACGCCCACGGCACCTCGACCCCGTACAACGACGCGACCGAGACCCGCGCCATCAAGCGTGTGTTCGGCGAGGGCGCCGGCCGCCTGGCCGTGAGCTCGACCAAGTCTCTCACCGGACATCTGCTCGGGGCGGCGGGCGCGGTCGAAGCCATCTACACCACCTTGGCCTTGCACAGCCAGTGCATGCCGCCGACGATCAATTACACGGATCCCGACCCGGAGTGCGATCTCGACTACGTGCCGAATCACGCCCGCCCGGCCACCATCCGGGTCGCCCTCTCCAATTCCTTCGGCTTCGGCGGCACCAACGTCTGTTTGGCCTTCCGGCGGTGGCAGTGAGTGCTGAGTGAGCTGTTTGAGCGCCGGCTGCTGGTAGTGGTCGGCAAGGGCGGCGTCGGCAAGACCACCGTGGCCTGCGCCCTGGCGCTCGAAGCCGCCCGTGCGGGCAAGCGCACGGTGTTGGCGGAGGTCGATGCCAGCGGCCGGGCCGCGGCCCTGCTGGGGGCCGCGCCGATCCCCTTGGGGCAATCGCGCTCGGTCGCCGCCAACTTGCACGTCCTGGCGGTTGATGGCAAAGCCGCGCTGCAAGAGTATCTCGGGCTGATCATTCCCCTCAAGCGGCTGCTCGACGCGGTGTTTGCCAGCCGCATCTACAACTACTTCGTGGCGGTGGCGCCCGGGCTGCGCGAGCTGATGACCATCGGCAAAATCTGGTACGAGGCCGAGCGCGCCGACGACAGCACGGGCGGACGCCGCTGGGACGCGGTCATCGTCGATGCTCCCGCCACCGGCCACAGTGTACAGTACTTGCGCATGCCCAAGGCGGCGCATGATGCCTTCGGTGCCGGCTTGGTTGCCCGCGAGTCACAGCGCGTGATGGATCTGCTGGCCGATCCCTGCCGTACCGCCATCAACTTCGTCACCACCGCGGAGGAGATGCCGGTAAACGAAACCATCGAGATGCATCAGCAGTTGTGCCGCGAGTTGGGACTGCCGCCGGGGTACCTCTTCGTCAACCGCGTGCACTACGCCGATTTCACCGCCGCGGAGATCGAGCGGGTGGCCGCGGGCGGGCAGGGGCTGCAGCCGCGGGAAGACCGCGCAGTGCTGGCCGAGGTGGTGCGGCGTGCGCATGAGGAGAGCGGCTGGGCGGCCATCAACGCCGAGTACTTGCGCCGCCTCAAGCGCGAGGTGAGGTTGCCGGCGATAGAAGTTCCCTACTTGTTCACCGAGGAATTCGGAGTCGAGCAGGTGCAGCAGATTGCCGCAGCTCTGGCCGGAGCTGCGGCCGCGAGCGCTCCTCGGCGGGGCGAGCCATGAAGACGCTCGACCGTATCATCCAGCAGCATCGCGTCATCATCTGCGCCGGCAGCGGCGGAGTGGGGAAGACCAGCACGGCGGCGGCGGTGGCGCTTTATGCCGCCGAGCGAGGGGCGCGCGCCATGGTGCTGACCATCGATCCGGCGCGGCGCTTGGCCGATGCCCTCGGGTTGCGCCAAATGGGCGGCGAGGAATGCATCGTCCCGGTCAGCGGCAGCGGTACCCTCAGCGCGCTCATGCTCGATCAGAAGGGTGCCTGGGACGCGCTGGTCGAGCGGCACGCGCCCTCGCCGGCAGTTCGCGACCGTATCCTCGCCAATCGCTTCTACCAACACCTGTCGCAGAGTTTTGCCGGCTCGCAGGAGTACATGGCGATCGAGCAGCTGTGCGAGCTCTACGAATGCGGCCGCTATGACCTCATCGTGGTCGACACTCCGCCCACGCAGCATGCCCTCGACTTCCTCGAAGCCCCGCAACGCATCGCCGATTTCCTCGACAAGAACGTGGTCAAGTGGTTCGTTCGACCCTACTTCTCGGCCGGCTGGGCAACCTTTCGCTTGGTGAACCGCACCGCCGGGGTACTGTTCCGCAAGTTGGAGGAAGCTACCGGGGTGGCGGCGCTGGCCGAGGTCTCGGATTTCTTCACCTCGATGGCCGGCCTGTTCGAGAACTTCGAGGCGCGCGTTCGCCGAGTCTACGAGCTGTTGCGGGCACGGCAGACTGCGTTCGTGCTGGTGGTCAGCCCTGAGGAACAGGTGCTGCGTGAGGCGGAGCATTTCTGCCGCATGGTGCGCGAACTGCGGGTGGCGTTGCGGGCGGTGGTGTTCAATCGCGTCCACACCGAACACAGCGGCGCGCGGGGCGTACTTGAGCGCGAGCGGCTGGAAGCATTGGTGACGCGCGCCGGCGGTGGGGCCGCCACCGCCGCGCTGGTGGAGAACTTCCTGCGTTTCGAGGCCGTGGCTCGAGGTGACATGGCACGCATCGCAGCCTTCCGGCGCCGCTTGCGCAAGGCCGTAGCGGTGGCAGAGGTGCCTAACTTCGACGCCGACCTCCACGACGTCGCCGGGCTACAGCGGATGCATCGCTACCTGTTCGGCGCGGCGGCGTAAGTGGCTTTGTACAACGGATTGAGAACGCTGCGCACGCCCACGCAGCCACTTAGCCAACATCCGCAGCCGCCCGTTCTGGCCGTGGCGCGTGAGCGCGACGATGTCGGCAAGTGAGGATGGGTGCGCGACAAGTTTGTGGGTAACGTGGTTCGGTGTTATGGCCGTCATTCCCGCGAAAGCGGGAATGACAGATTGCGTCCCTCCTTTCGGCCATGGGCCTCGGCCTGACAGTACACAGTACTGTCAGACTGGTGAGGATTTGCCCGGTCGGCTGCACGTTACCCACAGATTTGTCCGCACACCCAGTGGGGGATTACCGCGACAGCCTTGACTCGGTTTCGGCCTCACGCCTAATAACTGGGCGTGGACTTGTCGTACTCATCGGACGAAGAACGCTTTCGCGCCGAGCTGCGCCAGTGGCTCGAACGCAACCCGCCCGGCACTGAGCCGGAACCTCTGGCCGAGTGGGTGGCGTACGGCAAGGCCTGGCAACGCCAGCTCTACGACGCCGGCTGGTGCGGCATCGCTTGGCCGGAGCAATACGGCGGCCGCGGCGCGACGCTGATCGAGCAGGTGATCTTTCAGGAGGAAATGGCGCGCGCTCGCGCACCCATGCTGGTCAACTTGGCCGGGCTGACCATGGGCGGGCCGGTACTGATCGCCCATGGCAGCGAGGCGCAGAAGCACCGGCACTTGAAAAACATCCTCTCGGCGGAAGAGATCTGGTGCCAGGGTTTCTCTGAGCCGAACGCAGGCTCGGACCTGGCCGCGCTCAAGACCCGGGCGGTGCTCGACGGCGACAGCTTCGTCGTCAACGGCCAGAAGGTGTGGACCAGCTTCGCCCGCTACGCCGACTGGTGCATGCTGCTGGTGCGCACCGATCCGGCCGCTCCCAAGCACAAGGGCATCACCTTCCTGCTCGTCGACATGCACAGCCCGGGCATCAGCGTGCGGCCGCTGCGGCAGATCAACGGCGCGGAGGACTTCAACGAGGTGTTCTTCGAAGACGTACGCGTCCCGCGCGCCAACGTCATCGGCGAAATCAATCGCGGCTGGGAGATCGCCATCACCACGCTGATGCACGAGCGCGCCACGCTCACCTTCAGCCGCCAGCTGCAATCAAGCGTGGCGCTGGCGGACACCGTCGACTTCGCCCGCCAGTGGCAGCGCAACGGCCGCCCGGCCAGCCGCGATCCGCTGGTGCGCCAGCAGCTGGCGCAAGCCGTAATCGACGGCGCCTGCATCAAGTACACCGCCTACCGCAGCCTCACCAAGACGTTGCGCGGCGGCATCCCGGGCCCGGAGGGTTCGATCGAGAAGCTCTTCTGGAGCGAAATGTACCAGCGTCAGTTGGAAACCGCGCTGGCGATCGCAGGGCCGTACGCACAACTACTCAAAGGCTCAGCCCGTACCCCGGCGGACGGGCAGTTTCCTTACCTTTACTTGTACGCCCGCGGCCGCACCATCGCTGCCGGCTCTTCCGAAGTGCAACGCAACATCATCGCCGAGCGCGTGCTCGGTCTGCCGCGCAGGAGCTGAGCCGTGCGCGAGGTGGCGTGGTGGTGTTTGCCGGGCCTGGCCGTCATCGGCCCGCTCGCACTGTTGTTGCAGCCCGCGGCAATCACGGCACCCTGGCCGGTGTGGCTAATCGCCTCCGCGGTCCTGGGTGTCCTCCTGCACCAGAGCGTGCGCAGTTGGTTCGAGGCCCAAGGCAACGGGTTTCGCAGCCCGCACCGGGCGGCGCTGGCAGCGATCATCGAACGCGGCCAGCTGGAGCAGCGTCAGGACCGCGGCGACCTCGCCTACCAGGTCTACGAACTGGTCTTCTACGAGCAGAGCGAGTGGCAGCCGGTGCGCGACCATCTGCACCGCTGCTGGTTCTACGTGCTGTGGTTTTGGACCATTGCCCTCGGCTGCGCCTTGGGAGCGGGCTTGAGTCTGCTGGCGCTGCTGTGCGGCGCGCGCCCGTTGCTGGCGCTGCTCTACCTTGCGGCCCTGCCGCCACTGGCGGTGATTCTGCGGCGCAAGGGCGGGCAAACTCATGCGGCGCTGGAGCTGTTCGATCGCGCCCTGGTGCTGACGCATTGGCCGCTGTACGAGACCAAGCTCGGCGCGCTACTGCGCTATCCCGGGGCCACGCCCTTGCTATGATGCGCCCGCAACCGCCAGGGAGGTCAAGATGAAACGTCGCCGCTTGGGTCGCACGGGGCTGGTGGTTTCGGAAATCGGCATGGGCACCATGACCTTCGGCAATCAAGCCGATGAGCGCACCAGCCTCGCCATTCTCGATCGCGCCTGGGACGCGGGGGTGGATTTCATCGATATCGCCGAGGTCTATCCCGTCCCACCCGACCCCAAATACGCCGGCCGCAGCGAGGAGATCTGTGGCAAGTGGCTCGCGGGCAAGAAGCGCGACGCCGTCCTGCTCGCCACCAAGGTGGCAGGGCCGGGGCAGGGCTGGTTCATCCCTGCCGTGCGCGAGGGCAAGACCGCACTCGATCGCCATCACATCGAGCGCGCACTCGAAGCCAGCTTGCGGCGGCTGAAGACCGACTACATCGACCTTTACCAGACCCATTGGCCCGACCGTGACGTGCCCATCGAGGAAACGCTGGCAGCGCTGACGCGGATGGTTGAAGCCGGCAAGGTCCGCTACCTCGGTTGCAGCAACGAGACCGCCTACGGGCTGACCAAGAGCCTGTGGGCCAGCGACGTGCACGGCCTGGCGCGCTTCGAGACCATCCAGAACAACTTCAGCCTGCTCCATCGCCGGTTTGAGGACGAAATCGCCGAAGTCTGCCGCCGCGAGCAAGTGAGCCTGTTAGCTTACAGCCCGATCGCCGGCGGCGTGTTGAGCGGCAAGTATCAGAACGGTGCGAGACCGAAGGGCGCCCGCTTCAGCACGTACGCCGAAGGCAACCCGCGCTCGCAATCGATGGCCCGCCGCTTCGTCAACGAGCAGACCTTGGCTGCCACCGCCCGCTTCGGCGAGATTGCCGCCGCCGGCGGCATGCCGGTCGCGACGCTGGCCACCGCCTGGACGCTCACGCACAGCTTCGTCGGCGCCACCCTCATCGGTGCCACCCGCGTCGAGCAGCTCAGCGAAACCCTGGCCGCCGCCGAGGTGACGCTGACCGCCGACGTGCTCGAACAGTGCAACAAGGTTTGCAAAGAGATCCGCTACCCCATGGGGTAACAGCGCCGGGGCCACCGGCACCGCCGAACTCTATCGGCGTCTCAGATGCTGTGAAGAGCAGAAAGCGGGTCATTCCGCATCCTGATTTCCTTCGTGGCCTAAGCGCTCGATCACGACCTGATAGGCTTCGGCCTCGGTCGGCGCGCTCGTTTCGAGCGACTACGGTGCATTGCATTGTGCTCTTCTCCGATGCTGCCTACGCTGCAGCGCTGCTGCTCACTCTCAGAAACGGCCAACTACCTCTGGCATCTCCCTCTGCTGGAGGGGCCTGCACCGCCACCTTACCCGTGTCAACACCGCCTCCTCGCGCGGAGGCACTGCTGCCCGCGATCCTCACCATAGCGCGGCTTTCTGGAATACAGAGGGACGCACCGAGCCGCGGCCGGCCCGTACTCCCAGATAGGGGGCAACGCTCTCCTCGCTGGACCCGATCGAGAGGTGCATACGCAGAGGGCGGCGGCCTGTGCGCCGGCCAGCTGCCGCCGGAGGTAAATGCTGACGTTGATCAGTACAGCGCGTGATGGATAACGGCATCTGTCGGAGGGAAGTTGAGGTCTAGTGCGAGCGGTCGTGCGCTCTAGTCATGGCTCTCAAATGCGTTGGTGTAGTGCCCGGCA
>JACQVA010000142.1 GCA_016210005.1 Deltaproteobacteria bacterium
GCCATCTTCAACTTCCTCAAGCGCGATCGGAAAGCTATCGAGATCCCGCTGGAGATGAAGCAGCTCGCCGCCGGCGGGCGCTGAACGCTTTCGCGGACGCCTCCTTCCGGCCCCTCGTCCTCGGCCACTCCGCCCACTTCGGGCAGTCAAGAGCAGTGACCAGTTGCCCGTGACCAGCGGGAGCCATCGAGCCATTGGGTATTGGGCCATTGTCGGAAGAGTGGGGGGAACGAAGGGCCGTGCAGCCACCGGGAGTCATGCACTCGTGACTCGGGCCGTTGACCGGCGGTGGGCGGATCGCAGGCTTGCCTGCACACCAATATTAGTGTAGCCATCAAATGGACTTCTCGGTTGAATTCTACGAGACGGCGGATCGACGCACACCGGTCGAAGAGTTCCTGGATGATCTCAAGGCGTCTGATCCTGATGTCCACGCCAAGGTGCTTGCTGGGCTGGCCAAACTCCGCGACCGCCACAACCATCGCGAGCCGCTGTCGAAGCCGGTCGGCCACGGCCTCTTTGAACTGCGCGTGCTTGGTCGTCTCAACACCCGCGCACTCTGGTTCTTCCACCACGGGCGCCGTATCATCGTGGCGCACGGCGTCAGACACAAAGGACAGAAACTGCCACCCGAAGCGCTGCGCGTTGCCCTGGCCCGCAAAGCGGAGTGGGAATGGAGATCCGGTCGATGAAGAAAGCAACGAACTTTGATCGCTACCTCGCCCGCCAGTTGCGCACCCCTTCCTTCGCCCGCCGCTATCGGCAGGCTGCAGAGGAATGGAACGTGGCCCTCCAGCTCGCAGCGCTGCGTCAGGCGCGCGGCCTGACGCAAAGTGACGTGGCGCGTCTGGCCGGTACGACGCAGCAGCAGATCAGCCGGATGGAGTCGGCCGATTATCAGGGCCACTCCCTCTCCATGCTCCGCAAGGTCGTTGCCGCACTCGGCGGCTCCGTGCGCGTGCACATCGAGCCCACCCGCGCCGCGGCCGGCACGCCGCGGCTTTCGCAACGCCGTGCCGCGTAGAGCCCCATTCTGCCACTCCGCCCACTTCGGGCAGTCAAGAGCAGTGATCAGTGACCAGTGACCAGTTGCCAGTGACCAGCGGGAGCCATCGAGCCATTGACGATTGGATCATTGCAGGATGAGAGATGACCGATGAGCGATCCCGGGCGGGGCACTGACCAACGACCTGGCGAAGATCAAGCGACTCATTTTGCTCGGCCGCTACCGCTTCACGCACAAGGCCGAGATGGAGCGCTTGCGCGATGGACTGGAGCAGACCGACGTCCTGGCGGCGATCATGAACGCGCCGGCGATCACCAAGGTCCTCCGCTCCACCAGCGTGTTCCGCCAGGCTCGCCGCGAGAAGCTGTACGTCATCGAGGGCTTTACCTTCGACGGCCTGCTCATCTACACTAAGGGCGTGATTCGCAGGGAACTCGGCCAAGACACGCTCTACATTCTCGTGTCTGCAAAGCGCTCCACATGACGGAACTCCGACGGTGCCCCAACTGCGGCAGCCGGCGCATCGAACGGCTCGCCCGACCTTTTCGTGCCCGCGTGGCCGGCAAATGGGTCCGTATCCCCAACCTCGTGCGCGAGATCTGTCCCGATTGCCACGAAGAATACTTCGACCGGGACGCCAATGTCGAGATTGACGAGGCCTGCTTCGGCAAGCAGCGACGAAGAGCGTAGGCCGGCCGGTACTCCTCTTCTCACTCGCTCCGTTCAGCCGTTCTTCCTCGTGCTGCCCTTGCCCACTCCGCCCACTTCGGCCTCGCCCGCCTGCCGTAGCTGCGGCGCAGGCAGGGGCAGTTTCGTGCGTGCAGTGACGCGTGATCAGTGACAAGTGACGAGAATTGGTTCAGCGAGCCATCGGGTCTTCTGCTTGTCCCAGCGGTCTAGGCCGGTGTCGAAGTCCTTGTCTGGAAGAACGGGAACAGTGCCATCGATCTCGAACACCAAGCGCGGCCGGCCCGCTTTCTTCGCTGCGCCGTACTCGAGCTCTGTGATCGAGACCTCACGGTCGTCGGGTATCCGGCCGTAGCGATACGCCACGATCCCGACGTAGATGTCGCACTCCCGCGCCCAGTCCTCGCACTTCTCGACTGTGGGGCGTTCGTTGGCGGTAAAGCGCTCCATGCCGACGGGCTGCATGCCGGCGCGCAGCACAGCATCCTGCACGACCTTCCGCCGCTCGGCGTTGTCCAGGTAGGTGCTGGAGATAAAGACTCGGAACGACGCTCGGCCCCCGCGCTGTTTGGTCACCGGTCGCTCTCTCTTGGTCGGCACAGCATGGCGTTACGACGACTCGGCTTGGTCGGTCAAGGGATGGGAGGCTGCGCTCTGATCGCCGCGCGCGGCGGGTGATCGGTCCGCTGAACGGACTTCGACAAGTGCTCCGGCGCAGCCATGCGCGTCGGGATGTCCGGGAGTCCTCAAGTTCGTGTTAGCTCGTGCCACAACGCGCGCGCGTCCGCGGGCAGCTCCTGCACGCGCGATTCGACTTCGCTGCGCAGCGTGCTCTCGTCAGCTGCCAACAACAGGCGAACATCCACCACATCCTGCGGTCCACCTGCAAACAGCTTCAGCAGAACCAAGTCCGCACATCCGACCGTCATCACGGCGTGCCCGGCAACCGTAATCGCCACCGCGCGTGTGAGCACCTGGGTCTGCCAGGGGTGCTTCCCCACGACCACGTCGAGCAGTTCGTATCCATCCGCGATCCGAACCACACCGGCGAGGGGGTCGTCCAGGTCCCCTTCGCGGATCTCGGCCCGCCCTGTTGCGAGCGCCGCCCAGAATTCGGGGTGCAACACGGTGCGGTCGGTCACCAGCACATCCGCGTCAAGCGTCGCCCGCACAATCCCATGCGCCGCCAGCGCCACGCCCCCAATGGCCGCAGCCTGGACGTGGCGCGCGTGGAGGTAACCCAGAACGGCCACCAAGAGATTCACACGCGTGCGGCCTCCATCACCATCGAACGTCGGCGGCCGCGGTGTGTGTTGCGCTGCGCGATCGCCGCTGCCCGGGCGCGCGGCGTGCCGGGAGGCAAGGTGGCGAGAAACAGATCGAGTCCTTCCTGGCCTAGCCGCAGTGCGAGCAACACGCGCTCTTCCGCCGTGCCGCGGAAGTGCTTCGCCAGGTCCTCTGTCAAATCGCGTCGGGGCAAGCGCGCCATGCCTCCTCTCGTACCCCACCCTGGCAGCGAGCGCAAAGCTGAAAGGCAGGTGTCAGGTGCCGGGGAGCAGGCTTCGAACGAACCCCAAACCGAAAATAGCGCACCCGAGAACACAGAGGTGTGACACGGAGAATGAGACCTGGAGCCGTGCATGGGCACTTCACCCGATTGAGGCTGCTTCAGCAGCCAGGCTCCATCCTCAATCTGATCGCCGCGTTGACTGTTCTCGGGACGGCCGCCCTCGCCGCCATCGAGGCGAGCTATATCGGTATGGGTCGCGGCAAGCCAAGGAACGGGCCGGTCGCGCCCTTCTTCTGCATGCTGCTTTGCTGGGTCGTCATTTACCCAGTCTCACTTATTTCGTCGTAGCGAGAACGTGAAAGAGAGAAAGAGACGTTGCGGGATTTGTGAACCGGTGTACTAAGTATGGCGCCAAGGAGGCGCCCAATGGAGTTCACTACCCTGACCCTGACGCGAGACGGCCGCGTGGCCACGATCACGCTCAACCGCCCGGAGCGGCTCAACGCGATCAACCGTGAGCTGCCGGAGGAACTGGAAGGCGCCGTTCAGGCGGCCAACGCCGATCCCGCCGTGCACGTGCTGGTGCTGCGCGGCGCCGGCCGCGCTTTCTGCGCCGGCTACGATCTCGACTGGGGCACGCGCGTCGAACACCAGAGCGACGCGCACCAGCTCTGGGACCCGGTGCGCGACTTCGTCATGATGTCGGAAAACGTCCGCCGCTTCATGAGTCTTTGGCACAGCCGCAAGCCGGTGATTGCGCAGGTGCACGGCTGGTGCGTGGGCGGGGGCACGGATCTGGCGCTGTGCTCCGACCTGATCGTGGCGGCCGCCGATGCGCAGATCGGCTACCCGCCCGCTCGGGTGTGGGGCTCGCCGACTTCCGCCCTGTGGGCCTATCGCCTCGGCATGGAGCAGGCGAAGCGGCTGCTGCTAACGGGTGATCCGCTGGATGGTACGCTGGCCGAGCGTATCGGGCTGATCTACAAGGCCGTCCCGGCGGCCGAGCTCGAGGCCGAAGTCGGTGCGCTGGCCCAGCGCATGGCCCTGCTGCCGATCAATCAGCTGGTGATGATGAAACTGCTGGTGAATCAGCAGTACGAGAACATGGGGCTGCGCACCACCCAAATCATCGGCACGGTGTTCGACGGCATCGCCCGGCACACGCCCGAAGGGGTGGCCTGGCGCGAGTTGGCGATCACGGAGGGTTTCAAGGCCGCCGTCGCTCAGCGTGACGACCCGTTCGGCGATTACGCCAGCGCCAAGCGCAAGCCGCGGACTTGAGCCCATCACATGGCCACGCCGGGAATGGCGAGGCCGCAGTCGGGACAACACCCGGCTTGGATACGGTTGGAGAGAATCTCGAAGCCGTAGCGGTGGATCAGCCGCGAGCGGCAACCATGGCAGTAGGTATCCTCACCGCCCTCGCCCGGCACATTGCCCTCGTAGACGTAGCGCAGGCCGGCTTCGTAGCCGATGTCGCGCGCCCGCCGCAGGGTGGCCAGCGGCGTCCGCTCGCGGTCGAGTAGCTGGTAGGTGGGGTAGAACTGCGTGACGTGCCAGGGAATGTCGGGGCTGACGCCGGCGATGAACTCGGCGATGTCGCGCAGTTCTTCGGGCGAGTCGTTGTAACCGGCAATCACCAGTGTCGTCACCTCGATCCAGACGCCGAGCCGGCGGTAGGCGCGGATGGCATCGAGCACGGGCTGGAGCCGGGCGCCGGTCATGCGCTTGTGGGCGGCGTCATTGAAGTTCTTGAGATCGATGTTGGCGGCGTCGAGATAGGGGGCGATGGCGGCCAGCGCTTCCTCGGTGATGTAGCCGTTGGTGACGAAGACATTGGCGACGTCCTCGGCCGCGGCCAAACGTGCGGTGTCGTAAGCAAACTCGAAGAAGATCGTCGGCTCGGTGTAGGTGTAGGAGATACTCTGGCAGCCGCTGCGCTGCGCCGCTTGTACGATCTCCTCCGGCGCCACCCTGTCCCCGGGAATACGGGCTTCCAGGTCGCGCAGCGACAGGCAGAGCACTTGCGGGTCCACGCCGCCGCTCTCCGGTAGCGGCGGCGGCTGGCCCTTGGGTTGCTGCGAGATCTCGAAGTTCTGACAGTGGCGGCAGCGGAAATTGCAGCCGACGGTGGCGATCGAGTACGAGCGACTGCCCGGGCGAAAATGGAACAGCGGCTTCTTCTCGATCGGGTCGATGTGGCGCGCAACCACGGCACCGTACACCAACGTGTACAGGGTCTCGTCCAGGTTCACGCGCACGCCGCAAGCGCCGCGGCGGCCCGGGGCGATTTGGCAATAAAGCGCGCAGAGGTTACACAGCACCCGGCCTGCGGTGAGCGGCTCCCAGAACAGCGCCTCTTGCATGATGTCCGCTCCTTTGGCGGCCGGTATCACACGTCCAGCGTCACGTCGGCATGCCACAGCGAGCCGAGGTGCTCCACCCGCAGCCCGTACAAAGTGACCGCTTTGACATCGGCGACGAGCTCGTGCCGGGCCGGGTCGATGGCCTCGCCGCAGAAGCGCGCGCGCACCTGCTGGCCGTGATCGGCGGCCTGCACGTGCACCTCGGTAGCACGCAGGAGCACGCTTTCGGCGTCCTTGAGGAAGATCAATTCGTCGAGAAAGCGCAGCAGCAGCAAGTCCAGCGCGTCGGCCGCCACCAGGACCGACTTGTTGAGGGCCGGGCGGATGGTATCGAGCGAGGCGACCATGACCCGCACCGTGGCATCGGCGGCCGCGGCAAAGAGTTCATCTAAGCTCTCACCCCAGGCGTGAAAGGTGACATCGGCGGTGACGCCCTCCTCGAGGTATTCGTACGGCATCGCCGCGCTCAGCCTTTGACGTTACCGATCGGGGTAAAGCGGACGATGCGATGGCTCAAGCCGGCCAGCTCGGTGGCTTCGACCACTGCATCGATGTCCTTGTAGGCGGCGCCGGCTTCCTCTGCTAGGCCGGCGTAGGAGGCCGTGCGCACATAGATGCCGTGCGCCTCCATGCTGCGCTGCAGGTCGCGCCCGCGATAGGCTTTCTTGGCCTTGGTGCGGCTCATCGTGCGACCGCTGCCGTGGGCGGTGCTGAAGAACGACTCGCTGCCGCTGGCGAGACCGGTCAGCAGGTACGAGCCGGTCTCCATGCTGCCGCCGATGATCACCGGCTGGCCGAGGCGCTGGTATTCCGGCGGCACTCCGGGCATGCCCGGGCCGAAGGCGCGGGTGGCGCCCTTACGATGAACCAGCAACTGGCGGCGCCGGCCGTCGACCACGTGGGTTTCCAGCTTGGCGGTGTTGTGGGCGACGTCGTAGAGCAGCCGTAGGCCGAGATCCTTGGCGTCGCGATGGAACACGCTGCTGAATACCTCACGGACGCGGTGGAGAATTACCTGGCGATTGGCGAACGACATGTTGGCCGCGCACTGCATGGCCGCGAAGTAGCTCTGCCCTTCCTCCGAGCGAAAGGGCGCGCAGGCGAGCTCGCGATCGATGATCTCGAGGCCGTACTTGTTGCTCATGGCGTGTAAGAACGTTTGCAAGTAGTCGCTCGCCACCTGGTGCCCGAAGCCGCGGCTGCCGCAGTGAAACATGACCGCGATCTGGTTTGGTTGCGTGATGCCGAGCTTGGCGGCCAGCGCCTGATCCGCCACATGCTCCGGGCGCGCCACCTGGATCTCCAAGTAGTGATTGCCGGAACCGAGGGTGCCGATCTGATGAAGCCCGCGCTCGATGGCGCGCGGACTGACGCAGGCGGCGTTGGCCCCGCTCAGGCAGCCGTGCTCCTCGGTGCGCTCGAGGTCTTCCTCCCAGCCGTAGCCATTGCGAATGCACCAGCGCCCGCCTTGCTCGACCACCTCGGTGAACTCAGACTTCGACAGCTTGACGAAACCCTTGCACCCGACCCCGGACGGCACGCGCTCGTAGAGGGCGTCGACCAGCTGGCGCAGTTTCGGTTGCACCTCTTCAAGTGTGAGGTTGGTCAGCGCCAGCCGCATGCCGCAGTTGATATCGAAGCCGATGCCTCCGGGTGAGATCACGCCGGTGTCGGGATCCATGGCGGCAACGCCGCCGATGGGAAAGCCGTAACCCCAGTGCGCATCGGGCATCACGAAGCTGTAGCCGATGATGCCCGGCAAGGTGGCCACGTTGGCGGCCTGTTTGAAGACCTGGTCGTCCATCGCCTCGAGCAGGGCGGCGGTGGCGAAGATGCGCACCGGTACCCGCATCCCCGGGCGGAATGCCGGCGGCAGCTCCCAGACGCCTTCGCCCACGCGGCGGATTTCTGCGGGTGCAGCCATACGCTCGTGTTCCTCTGACCGGATCGTCGGGGCAAAACCGAGCCCCGTTGCTGTAGCCTGAGCAAACGCCCGGCCAGCGTCCAAGACCAACGCCAGCGGGGCGAAAAGTGTTCGGCGCTCTCAGGGCCGAGAAGGCCTCCGGGGTAGCGCGGTCACTGCCTTCGGCTCGCGCAGCGCCGTGGCGGTACCGCGCGGGCTAGCTCGGTTACTAACGGCGCGCCGAGCAAGGCGCGTGACTCACGCCGGTTGCGGCGGCGGGGCTGCCGGCGGCGCGGTCTTGCGGCCTTGCAGCTCGGCACGCAGGGCGCGCATGCGCACCCGCCGCAAGTTGCGCTTGCGCCGCCGCCGGTAGTAATGCGCCTTGTCTCCGCTCTTAAGTCCCATTGGCCTCGCTCTCTTTCGTGCCGAGGCTCGCCTCAGCCGGGCCATGCATATCGAATCCGTTCCCGCGGCTCAACGGGCAGGCCCGCCGGCGCCGAGTTGCCTTCAGCCGGTAATCCTGGCAGACGAACTGCGCACGGAGTGTGATCATGTCCGGATTCAACCTTGCCGCGATCAACGAGGCGATCGCCGCCGCCATTCCCGAGCGCGAGTGCATCGTCTTTCACAATCGGCGCTTCAGCTGGCGGGAATTCGCCGAACGCACCCGCCGCCTCGGCCATTACCTGCACGGGCGTGGCCTCGGCTGCCACCAGGAGCGGGCGGGGCTGCGCAACTTCGAGTCGGGCCAGGACCACCTCGGCCTCTATCTGCACAACGGCAACGAGTACCTCGAAGGCATGGTCGGCGGCTACAAAGCCCGCACGGCGCCGTTCAACGTGAATTACCGCTACGTCGAGGACGAGCTGGTTTACCTGCTTAACGACGCCGATTGCCGCGCGCTGATCTATCACGCGCGCTTTGCGCCGCGGTTGCAGAAGATCCGCAGCGAGCTGCCGCACCTGGCGGTGTTGCTCCAGGTCGCCGACGAATCCGGCAACACGCTGCTGCCAGGCGCGGTCGATTATGAAGATGCGCTGCGCCAGTCTTCACCCGAGCCATTGGCGTTGCCGTGGTCGCCCGATGATCTGTACATCCTCTACACCGGCGGTACGACCGGCATGCCCAAGGGCGTGCTGTGGCGCCAGGAGGACATTTTCTTCGGCGCGCTCGGCGGCGATACCCCGGGCGGCTTCAAAGTCGGATCTCTCGCAGACCTGGTAACCGCTGCCACGGGCGGCAGCTTGCGCGCATTGCCGGCGCCGCCGTTCATGCACGGGGCCTCCCACTGGATGGCGTTCAACTGCTTCCACCAAGGCGGCACGGTGATCATTCAAGATCACCCCGACCATCTCGATCCCCATGACATCTGGTCGACCATCGAACGCGAGCGGGTGGCGTTTCTCACCATCGTCGGCGATGCCTTCGGCCGCCCGTTGCTCGATCAGCTGGCCAAGCATTCCTACGACCTGTCGCAATTCAACGTGCTGCTCTCGGGCGGAGCCATTCTGACTGCGGCGCTGAAAGAGAGCTTGCTCGAACGGATTCCGCATCTCATGATCATCGACGGTTTCGGCGCCTCGGAAACCGGGGGCCACGGCTCGCAGATCACCATGAAGGGGATGCAAGTCAGCACCGGCAGCTTCCGCATGAACGAGCAGACGGTGGTGTTGAAGGCCGACCTCAGCGCGCTGGTTGCGCCCGGCAGCGGCGAGAGCGGCTGGCTGGCGCGCAGCGGACACGTGCCGTTGGGTTACTTTAAGGACGCCGCCAAGACCACCAAGACCTTCCCGGTGATCAACGGTGTACGCTACGCCGTGCCGGGCGACCACGCCACCATCGGCGCCGACGGGTCGATCAGCGTGCTCGGCCGCGGCTCTGTCAGCATCAACTCCGGCGGCGAGAAGATCTATCCCGAAGAGGTCGAGATGGCACTCAAGCACCACCCGGCGGTCTACGATGCCGTCGTCGTCGGCACACCGAGTGAGCGCTTCGGGCAACAAGTGACCGCGGTGGTGCAAGCGCGTGCCGGTGAGGTGCCCGGCAAGGAGGAGCTGATCGAATTCTGTGCCCGTCACCTCAGCCGCTACAAGCTGCCCAGAGCGATCGTCTTCGTCGACGAAATGGTCCGTAGCCCCGCGGGCAAAGCCGACTACCGCTGGGCCAAACGCACGGCCTACGAAGCACTGGGAGTGCGTGAGTAGGGCGCGCTCTCTGATCGGCCGGAAGTGGGTCAACGCGGGGGCCGGTAGAGCCCGCGAGCGGTGATCAGCGGCAAGTCGAGCATGGACAACAGGCCCGGGGCGGCGGTGCAGACGGCGGGAACGGCGTTGACGATGCGGGTGGCGGTGAGAATCACGCCGCCAACGGCATGGTCGCCACGCTCGTCCTCGAACTCAAACTCGCAGCGCAGCGAAGGGAAGCCCTTGATCATCACGCGGTAGCTGCCGTTGCCGCGCGGCCAATGCGGGGCCAGGTCATCGTCAAGTCGAGTGACGTGCTCGACGACGATCGCCGGCCGGCCGCCGACGATGCCGCGCACTTCGAAGCGCAGAGCCGCCATTGTGCCCGGCTCCACCGTGCGCCCACAAACCCGCAGTGGCTTGACTGCAGGGCACTTCTCGTAGCCCGCGGTGATGTCGTCAAGGGTGACGCCGAGTCCGTCGGCGAGCAGGCGGATGGTGCCGCCCCAACCGAACTCGAGCGTGCCCGGGGTCAGCAACAGCGGCATGTCCTCGAGTGGCTTTCCAAAACCCATGGTGTCGAAGAGCACCTGGGGTTGATTGTAGGTGGCGTAGTTGATGATCTCTTGCACCCGTACTTCCTGCCAGTGCCCGCAAACGCCGCTCAAGGTGAGCGGCAGCAGATCGTTGGCGAAGCCGGGATCGATGCCGGAGGTGAAGAAGGAGCTGCTGCCTTGGCGGCAGGCCTCGGCCAGCTGCGCGCGCAACTCGGGGATAAACGACTGCGGGTGCACCAGCGGCACCACCGAGCACGAGACCACGTTCTTGCCCGCGGCCAGAATGCGGCAGATCTCCTGCACCGCCTCGAACGGCCGCAGATCGGCGGTGGCGGTGTAGCAGACACAGTCCGCCGGCAGCGCGAGCATGGCCTCGATATCGTTGCTGGCGCGCACGCCGGCTGGGGCGAGACCGCACAGCTCACCGGCGTCGCGGCCGGCCTTGGCGGTGCTGTGGACCCAGACGCCGGCTAGCTCCAGCTCCGGATGCTCGATGATGCACCGCAGCGTGAACATGCCCACATTGCCGGTGCCCCACTGAATGACGCGGTAACTCATGGCGCTTTGCTCCACCCTCTGGGCGCTGGTCTTGCCTTACAGCCCGGTCGGCATCTTGACCGGCCAATTCGAGGCGATAGTGCCGCCGTCGACCTCGAAGACCTTGCCGGTCACCCAACTGCCGGCGGGCGAAGCGAGGTAGAGCACGGCGCAGGCGACGTCCTCCGGCGTGCCCAGGCGCGCCATCGGCGTGAGGGCGATCATCTGCTGGCGCAGGCCCTCGGCGGCATCGAGAAAAGGCGACAGGGCATCGGTCTCGGTAGCACCGACCGCGAGCGCATTGACGCGCACGTGCGGGGCGAACTCGTGCGCCAGCAGTCTGGTCATGTGTGAGAGCGCGGCCTTGGCCGTGCCGTAGGCGACGAAGCCGACGTCGACCAGGTGCGCCAGCGCGCTCGAAATGTTCACCACCGCGCCGCCGCCGTGCTTGACCATGTGCGGCACTGCTAGGCGCGTCAGCAAGAAGGCCGAGGTGACGTTGAAATGAAATGCGGCCTCGAAATCGGCGACAGTCAAATCGAGCGCCGCCGTCGGCGGGGTACCGCCGGCGTTGTTCACGACGATGTCGATCCGGCCGAACTCGGCCACTGCCCGTGCTACCACTTGCTCGACTTGGGCGGTGTCATTGACGTCGCAGGGTACGATCAGCGGGCGGGTGCCGCGGGCGCGGATTTCCGCCGCCACCTGCTCCAGCCGTTCCGGCGTGCGGGCGGCACAGACCACGTGGGCCCCGGCTTCGGCCAGGGCCAGCGCGCTGCCGCGGCCGATGCCGGCGCTGGCGCCGGTTACGATGGCGACCTTATCGGTCAAGCGAAAGCGATCGAGAATCATTCGGCTCTCCTGTCTGCTAACAAGCGTTAACTTCAGCGCCCCTTTTGCCAAAAATCGGCCGGCAGGGAAACCGCCCCGGCCTCGGCCCGGCTCAGCGCTGCAGCGCCCGCGGGTCGAGCTGGTCGCGGAGGTAGTCGCCGAGGAAATTGAAGGCCATGATGGCGCTGAAGATGAAGACGCCGGGTGCGAGGATCCAGGGATACTTGGTGAGATTCTGCACGTTCTGGGCTTCGGCGAGCAGGTTGCCCCAGCTCGCTCCCGGCTCCTGGATACCGAGGCCGAGCAGCGACAACGCGCTCTCGCCGAGAATGAAGCCGGGGATGCTCAGGGTGGCGGCGACGACCGCGTAACTGAAAGTGCCCGGGATGAGGTGGCGAGTAACAATGCGCCAGTGGCCGGCGCCGAGCGCGCGCGCAGCGACGACGTATTCGCGCTCGCGCAACGACAACACCATGCCGCGAACGATGCGGGCAAAGCCGGCCCAATTGATCAGGCTCATGATCGCCACAATCAAGAAGAACCGCGCCGCCGGCGACAACCAGCCCGGAATCACCGCCGCCAGCGCCAGCAGGAAGTAGAACGACGGCAGCGACATTTCGATCTCCACCAAGCGCATGATGAGGTTGTCGGCCCAGCCGCCGAGATAGCCGGCGAAGCTGCCGATCAGCGTGCCGAGTGAGAAGGTGATCAACACGCCGACGATGCCGACGGTGAGGCTAACGCGCCCGCCGTGCACGATGCGAGAGAACAGATCGCGGCCGAGGCTATCGGTGCCGAGCAGAAAGAATTTCGGACCCCCCGCCGTCGTGGTGAAGAGATGACCTTGATGAAACAGCAGGATGGGCACGCGCTCTTCGGCCTTGGCTTGGTAACGGCGCCGCATCGGATCGACCAGTTCGTAGGCGTGAGTATAGAAGAGCGACTCGTGCCATTGCCCGGGCGGGTTGATTCGCCACAACGACGGCGGGCAGTTGGGAAAGCTGCGGTTCTGCTCGGTGTAGTCGTACGGCGCCACCCAGGGCGCGGCGGCGGCGCTCAGATACAACACCGCGAGCACAGCGGCACTGGCCAGCACCACCAGCCCAGGCAACGAACGGCGGGCACGCGCGGCTGGCATGGCTCACCTGCCGGCTTCCAGCCGGCGGAAGTCGATGCGCGGATCGACCAGCGTGAGGGCCAGGTCGGCAGCGAGATTGCCCAGCAGCAGCAGCAACGAGCCGATCAGCACCGAGGCCATCACCAGGTAGGTGTCGATCGAGCGCACGGCGTCGAGCATCAGGGTGCCGAGACCCTGGAGGTTCATCACCGCCTCGACCAGCGCGGCACCGCCGAGCAGGTTGCCCAACTCGTAGCCGGCCAACGTCACAAAGGGATTGAGGGCGTTGCGCAAGATGTGCTTGAGCACCACCACGCGCTCCGGCAGCCCCTTGGCGCGCGCCGTCAAGAGGAAGTCGGCGCGCTGCATCTCGAGGATGTTGGCCCGCATCAGCCGCATCAGGCTGGCCATGCCGCTGGTGCCGAGTACGATCACCGGCAGCACCAAGTGATTCAGGCGATCGAGGAGCTTGCCGCCGGCGCTGAGGTTGTCGTAGTCGAGCGAGGTGCTGCCGCCGATGGGAAACCAGCCGGTCTGCAGCGCCGCGAACATCAGCAAGAAGGCGAGAAAGAAATTCGGCAGCGACATGCCGAAGAACGCCAGGAACGACAGCACCCGGTCGGTTAGAGACTCGGGCCGCAACGCCACCATGATGCCGATGGGAATCGCCAGGCTCCAGGTGAAGGTCATGCTGGTCACCGCCAGGATGACGGTGTTGAGCACGCGGGCACCGATGAGATCGGCGACGTTGACGCGGTAGGCCACCGAAATGCCGAGGTCGAGATGGAGTGCCCGCCACAGCCACTTGACGTAGCGCACGAGCAGCGGGTCGCCGTAGCCGAACTGGCGCTGGAGTTCGGCGATGGTTTCGGGCCGAATCGACGGGTTCATCTTCAGCGTGCTGAAAAAGTCCCCGGGCGCGAGACTGATCACGAGAAAGGAGAGGAACGTGATCCCGAGCAGCAGCGGAACCATGTGCGCCAGGCGGCGCGCCAGGTAGGCACCCATCATTGCGCGATGCTGATGCGCTCGGGGCGATACAAGCCCCAGACGTGCTGGTCGTAGTTCTGCACGTAGTTGCGCACGGCATTGAAGCGGCGCTCGCGCACGGTCTGGATCATCGGCAGCTCACGGTGGAGGATTTCTTCGATCTGCCAGTACAGCTGCCGGCGCTTCTCGACGTCCAACTCGCGCGCGCCGCGCTCCACCAACTCATCGATGGTGCGCTCCCATTCGGTGCCCGGCTTGGGTTGGTTGGGGTTCCATAGGTGCAGGTTGCCGCTCGAGCGCAGCAAGTTGGCGCCGTTGTGCGGCTCGACGCCGCCGGTAAAGCCGATCAGGATCGCATCCCAGTCCAAGGTGTGTTCGAGCGTCTCCACCAGCGCGGTGAACTCCAGCGGGCGGTAGTTCACCTTCATGCCCAGCTTGGTCCAGTCTTCCTTGAGGATGGAGCACATCTTCTCGCGGACCTGGTTGCCGCTATTGGTGTAGAGCGAGAACTCCAGCGGCGTGCCCTCGCGGTCTTCGATGACGCCGTCGCCGTTGCGGTCAGTGTAGCCGCCCTCGGCCAGCAGGCGGCGGGCCTGATCGAGGCTGTACTCGCGGTCCTTCAAATTGGGGTTGTGGAACAGCTTGTTCTCCGGCGAGATGTCGGCTACCGCCGGCACGCCGTAACCGTTGAAGCAGTTGAGGATCATCGATTTCTTGTCGATCGCGTGAGCAATGGCCTGGAGGAAGTGCTGGTCCGTGAACCAGTGCAAGCGTGGGTTGCGCTTGCCGCCGGCTTCGTAGTGCCGGGGGTTGCGGTTGAAGGTGACGAACAGCGTACCGGTGTCGATGCCGATCTCGTTGACGGCGAAGGCGAGCTGCTGGCTCTTGGCTTGAAGATCGCCGATTTCCTCTGGGCGCGGGTAATGGATGTCGGTCTGTCCGGCGAGGAACTTGAGGTAGAGCGTGTCCTGGTTAGGCACGATCAGCAGCGTCTGCTCTTCCAGATAGGGCAGGACCTGGCCCTGTTCGTCGCGCTTCCAATAGTCCGGGTTGCGCCGGAAGCGGATGTACTGCGCGGCAACGTACTGGGTCATGCGGTAGGGGCCGGTGCCGACGAGCTTCTCCGGTGGCGTGTCGATGCCCCATTGCTGTGCGAAGGTGCTCTTGGCGAGTGCTTCGCCCAGGATATGCTCGGGGATGATCTCGCTGCCGATGGAATTGAGCAGGGGGGCGAACGGCTGTGGCAACACGAAGCGGACGGTGTGATCATCGACCTGCTCGACCTTGAGCGGCTTGCCGTCGATGGTGAGCACGTGTTTGGTGCTGTTCGGAACCCGTTCGTCGAAGATGGTCTTGAAGGTGAACACGACATCGCGCGCGGTGAACGGCCGGCCGTCGTGCCAGCGCACGTCGCGGCGCAGATGGAAGGTGCAGACCGTGCCGTCGCCGTTGTATTCCCAGCGCTCGGCCAGCAGCGGCTCGACTTCGGTGGTCTTCGGATTGAGGCGCACCAGACCCTCGAAGATGTCGCCGAGGGCCACGCCAGAAGCGCTGTCGGTGACCATGATGGGGTTGAAGGTCTTGGGGTCGCTGATGGTGCCGGTGGTCAGGCGCTGCTCGCGCTTGGCGGCCGGGGTGAGCGCGGCGGTGCTCGCCGGTGTGGTTGCTGCCGGCTCGGATTGCGGTTGCTGGCAGCCGGCGAGCAAGGCCAGCGCCGCAAGCAACCCGACAATACGCGCCGCGGGCTTCACCAACCCGCCCCCGGACGGCGCTCGGCACTGACGATGTCTTCGAGCTGCACGTCTTGAACGCCGGACGGGGTGGTGAAGTTGAACAAGGCGGCGGTGAGCGCGGGGTTCACCTCGATGTCGCTCAACTCCAAGCTCACCCGGCGTTGCTCGGCCGGCAGCTCGAGGTCGATGTGCGCCGGCATGCCGGCGTGCTCGGCACCGAAGGCAGCGAAACGCGCGCGCCACAGTACCAGGCCGTCAGCTGCGCGCTCCTCGGTGGCCACCGCTTGCAAGGCCTCGTTGAACCAAATCACCTGCGCGCCGGCGTCCTGCCGGCGCCACAGGCGCAGCAAGCCGGCTTGGCTGTCGAAGGAAACGCTTTCGTCTTGCACGGCGCGTACGGGAGGGGTGCCGAGTAACAGCTCGACGGCATCGGACACTTCGAGGTGCACATGGGCGAAGCGCTCCAAGTTGGCGGGCGTGGCCTGGCCGCGATAGACGGTCGATTCGCTGCGCACGTACGCGGCCAGTTCGCCGTTATCGGCGGCCAGTACGAACACCGAGCCGAAGGGCGAGAGCACCTCAAGGCGCAGTCGCTGCGGGCGCTCGACGGCCAGCACCTGGCGCGCGCGGCGCTGCTGCTCCGGCCCCTCATAAACGAAGCGCGCCAGGGCGCGCAGGCCGGAGCGGGCATGCCGTTGTTGTTGCACCGCCGCCGCCAAAGTCGCCGCCTCCGGTAACGGCCCAGTGAACCGGCGCGGAACTAGTGGTCGCGCCGGCGCACAACCGGCGACCAAGATCAGCACTACCAGCCCCACGGCGGCCCCGAAGGCGCCCGGGCGGGCTACGGCATTCACGAGCCCCTCTCGCCTTGGTGGTTGTTGCCTTGCAGGATGTTGATCTTGTCGCGCACCCGCTGGCGATCGGCTTCCTTGGCGCGGTCGAGGGCGTCGCGGTAGGCCTTGAGCGCCTCAGCGACGCGGCCGATCTGGCGGTAGGCGTCGCCGAGATGCTCCAGAATCGTAGCGTCATCACTGGCGCGCTCGACCGCGCGCTCGAGCTGCTCGACCGCGGCATCGTAGTTGCCGCGTTGGTAGAAGACCCAGCCGAGACTGTCGAGGAAGAAGCCGTCGTCGGGGCTGACGGCCAAGGCGCGGCGAATCAGACTCTCGGCTTCGTCGAGGTTGGTGCCGAGATCAGCGTAAGTGTAACCGAGGTAGTTGAGCGCTTGCGCGTGCTGAGCGTTGATCTCGAGGGTCTTGCGCAAGGTGGCGATGGCCTCTTCCTTGCGTCCCGCCTCGTCGTAGAGCGCGCCCAGTTGGAAGAGATACTTGTCGTTGATCGGGTTACTCGCGACCAGCTGCTCGAGCAGCTCGATGGCGTCGGTGAGGGCGCCCTTTTCGCGATAGAGCGAGGCCAGGAAGCCCACCAGATCGCTGTTGTCCGGGCGCACGCTGACGGCGCGCTTGGCTTCGGTGATCGCGTCGTCGAGGCGGCCGGCTTGTTGGCGAATGTAAGCGATGTGGATGCGCGCGTCGGGGTAGAACTCGCTGTCGGCCGGGATGCGGTCGAACTCCTCCACCGCGCGGTCGTAGAGCTTCATTTCGCCGAACACCGAGGCGAGGTAATAGCGCACGCGGTGGTTGTCGGGTTCGGCGGCGAGCACGAGCGTGAATTCGGTGATCGCCCGATCGTAATCGTCGCGCTCGAAATAGATCAGGCCGATCTTGGCGCGGGTCTCCTGCGGGTTCTCTTCGATCTTCTCCAGCTCTTGAAACTGCGTCAGTGCTTCTTCGAGGCGCTTCTGGCCGACGTAGACACCGCCCAGGCGCTTGCGTGCCACCTTGCTCATCGGATTCGCGCTCAGCGCGCGCTGGTAGTGCTCGATCGCCTTTTCGGGCTGCTTCTGCGCCTCGTAAAGTAGCCCGAGGTCAACCAGTACCAACTCGGACTGCGGGTTGAGCCTGGCGGCGGCCCGCAGCGCTTGCTCGGCCTTCTCGAACTCATGCGCGGCGGCGTACACGCGCCCGAGATAGTAATGGCCGAGGAAGTAGTTGGGGCTGCGATCGGTCAGCCCTCGCAGCACCTCGATAGCACGGTCGTAGCGCTGCAGCTGCCCGTAGATGGCACCGAGCAACAACTGGGCGTCTTGGTGGTTCGGGTCAATCGTCAGCACCGCCTCGTATTGGGCGGTGGCTTCCTGATCGTGCCCGAGCGACGACTCGATACCGGCCAGCAGCATGCGGGCATCAACGTTCCGAGAGTCGAGTTCCACCACTGCCCGGCATTGCTCGGTGGCCTCGGGCAGCATGCCGTTGCGCACGTAGAGCGTGGCCAAGCGCACCCGCAGCATGGCCGTGCCCGGGTCAGCCGCCACCGCCCGCTCGTATTCCTTCAGCCCGCGTTCGAGATCGCCCTCGTTGATGGCGATCTCGGCTTTCAGAAAGTGGCCGAGGGCCGCGGCTTCAGGCGGCAGCGCGCTGGGCGGGGCGTATTCCGCTTGTAGCTCCGGATCCCAGCCCTCGCGCCGAGATGAGGATGGGACTGATCCGCGCATCGCGGCGCAGCCAGCCAGAGTCAGCACGGCGCCCAACGCCGCGCCCAGCCGCAAGCTCGCCCTAAGGGACCACGCCGGTGAGGACACCGGCTTGGAGCGCCGGTGATCCCGGCTAAGGCTGGGCGGGCCGGACTGCGGCCCTCTCGAAGAAATGCCAGGTCGGTATTGCATCACACAGAACGGGTAGCACAAAGCCCAGTAGGGGTCTATCGACCTGCCGAGCTTGCATCGGACAGCGACGCGCGGTGCTCCGAGGCGATGTGACGTGTTCAAGCAAGTCCTTTTGCGGGCTTCGTTTCCAGTCTTGATCCTCGGCCGCCTAACACGGCGAAGGATTCATGCGTGCGGTGAACAACGCCGCCGCTGGAGTCGAGCGAGGGGCAGTCGTCGAGCTATGCATTGCCCAGAGCGATGGTCACTCCCTGCACCAGCTCGTCAACGGTGACGCCGCCGTGAGGTTACGGAAGAAGCAGGCGAGACAGTCGCCGAGGGCGGTAGTAGGTGCGCGCGAAGAAAGCCTGCTGCGGCGACGCCGTGAGAACGGGGCCACGCCTGTTGGTCACGCCGTTTTGCCGTCGCAGCCGCCGGTGCACGCCGGAGGCTCGCGGCGAGGCGTGCGACCAACCCGTATCTTCGATCCAGCGGCCCGGAGTACACCCGGCCCCCTCATGAGCGCCTCGCCGGCTCACCTCGGCTGTGTGCGAGAATGCAACTGCCCTGCTGGTTAAGTCGGTCACAGCGGTGGCTGACAGCGGCGTTGCCGATATGTTAGGTGCTCGGGGCCATGGAGCAAGTTCGCATTGGCCTCATTGGTGCCGGGCTCATCGGCGGTACGCACTCGCTCATGCTGCGGCAGATCGCCGACCGGCTGGGCGGGCAGGTGGAGCTGGTGGCTGTGGCCGATCCGGTCGCAGCGCAGCGCGCGCTGTTTCAGGAGCGCTACGGCTATCGGCACGCCTTTGCCAACGCGGCCGAGCTGCTGCAGGCCGACCTTAACACCGTCTTCATCTGCACACCGACCAAGTTCCACGCCGAACTGGTACAGGCGGCAGCCGAGCGCAAGCTGCAGCTGTTTTGCGAGAAGCCGCTGGCGATGTCGTATGCCGAAGCTGCCGCGCTGCATGCAGCCGTGCAGCGCGCCGGAATCACCGCGCAGATCGGCTTGGTGTTGCGATTTTCCGCGGTCTATCGCGTGATGCAGGCAGTGCTGGCGCAGCCCGAGATGGGTACGCCGGTAGCCGTGATGTTCCGCGACGATCAGTGTTTTCCGATCCGCGGCGGCCACAACACTGCCTGGCGCAAGGACCGCCAGCTCAGCGCCGGCGGCACGCTGATCGAGCACGGCGTGCATGATCTTGATCTGCTCACGGTCCTTTTCGGACCGGTCGCCCGCGTACGGGCCTGGCAGCACAACCGCGCCGGCCATCCCGGCATCGAGGACTTCATGGCCGTGGAGTTGGAGTTCGACTGCGGCCTGCGCGCCCAGCTGCTCAACCTCTGGCACGACATGGTTCAGCGCAATTCCAACCGGCGGCTGGAGATCTTCTGCCAGCAGGGGTTCGTCGCCAGCGACTACGACATGATCGGCGACATAGTCGTGCAAGTCGGCGACGGCGATGAGCTACGGCTCGGCCCTGACGAAGTGCTGCGGCGTTTCGAGTCCCTGCTCGGAGTTCGCGACCACGGTTTTCGCGACTGGTACGGTATCCCCTATCTGTTGCAGGACTTATGCTTCATCGAGGCGTTGCTTGCCGGCCGCCCTGCGAGTCCGGATCTCGGCGCCGGCGTCGAGGCCCAGCGGCTGGCGGCGGCGGTTTACGAAGCCGCGCGCACGGGCGAGGAGATCGACGTGCGGTCGTGGCGGTGACGACTGGGAATCGGGGACGGCTGCGTGCTGCGCCGGCGGCGAGGGTGCTTACGGTTTACCCGCCTTGAGTTGTTGCTTCCACTCGATCACGCGCCCCTTGGCGGCCCAGCTTTCGGCCTCGGGGATGTTGCCGGCGCGCTGATAGATGCGCGAGAGATTGGTGTACGGCAGCTGGTCGTCGGGGTTCAGTTCGACCACGCGCCGGGCTGCGGCGACGGCGTCCGGCCAATTCTCCTGGTCGGCTAAGGCCATCGACAGGCCTTCCCAAGCGTCAGCGTAGTTCGCCTCGAGCGCCAGCGCCTGGCGGTACTTGGCGATGGCACCATCGAGGTCGCCGTCGGCCACGCAGTCCACCGCTTGGTTGTACAACTCCTCCGCCGCCGTCACCGTGTTCTCCAGGGTGCCGACTGTACCCAATTGCACCGGTGCCCTCAAGGCGGCGGGTGAATTTACCCGTGGCGCCGGGCCGCTATAATGCCGGCATGGCTACCCACAGCTTTCGGCCGAAGAAGCGGCGCAGCGGCGCAGCGGCGCTGGATGTCGAGGCGGTGATTCGCGACGCCAAGGCGGCCGCCGCCGCCCGCATGCAGGGCTATCGCGCGCGCGCGCTCGAACTCCACGGCTGGATCTGCGCCAAGTGCGCCCGGGAGTTCGATGCCGCCACGCTTCACTTGCTCACCGTCCATCACAAGGACGGTAACCATGATCACAATCCGCCGGACGGCTCCAACTGGGAAAACCTCTGCGCCGATTGCCACGACGACGAACACCGCCGCGGCGTGCTCGCTGACTATCTCGCCGGCAAGAGCTGAAGAGCGCCCATCTGGGCACCATCGCTCAGCGTAGCGGGCGGAGGAAAGCGCGGACGTCGGCTACCAGGGCCTCGGGCTCTTCGAGCGCAGCGAAGTGACCGCCGGTGTCGAATTCGGTCCAACGCTGCACATTGAAAGCATGTTCGGCCCAGGCCCGCGGCGGGCGGAACAGCTCGCGGGGAAAGATCGCGCATCCGGTCGGGACCTCGACCCGTATGCCGCGGGGCGGAAACAGGCCGGCAGTGCGAGCTTCGTAGTAGAGCCGCGCCGACGACACCGCGGTTTGCGTTACCCAGTACAGGGTGATGTTGGTCAACATCTCGTCCTTACTCAGCCGGCGCTCGACGTCGCCGTCGCAGTCGGTCCAGGCGCGGAACTTCTCGACGATCCAGGCCGCCAAGCCGGCAGGGGAATCGTTGAGCGCATACCCCAGAGTCTGCGGTTTGGTTCCCTGTATGCTTTGGTACCCCGCTCCTTCATTGAGGAAGCGTTGCATCTCCATCAGCTTGACCAACTCTGCCTCCGACAAGCCGGCGGTGGGATTAGCTTCGTCGGGCGGCATCACCGCGACCATGTTGAGATGGATGCCCGCTAGGCGCGCCGGATGCTGGTGGGCAAGGCAGGTGGCGATGATCGCGCCCCAGTCGCCGCCCTGGGCGGCAAAGCGGTCGTAGCCCAGTTGCCCCATGAGCTCGGCGAAGACGTCCGCCATTTTTCCCGGATGCATACCGGGTTGGCGCGGACGATCGGAGAAGCCGTAACCCGGCAGCGACGGCGCCACCACGTCGAAAGCATCGGCGGGGTCGCCACCGTGACGCGCCGGATCGGTCAACGGGCCGATGATCTTGGCGAACTCGGCGATCGAGCCCGGCCAGCCGTGGAGCAACAGCAGCGGCAGCGGCTTGGGGCCGACACCGCGTTGGCGGATGAAGTGCAGGCCGAGATCACCCACCGGCGCGCGGAAGTGGCGCCAGGTGTTGAGCGCACGCTCGGCGGCACGCCAGTCGTAATGCTTGTACCAGTACTCCACCAGCTCTTTGAGGTAGGCGAGGTCGGTGCCGTAGCTCCACTGCGCGTCGTTGACCTCATCGGGAAACCGCGTGCGCGCCAATCGCTCCCTGAGATCGTCCAGCACTACCTGTGGTACGTGAATTTGAAACGGTTCGATCGCCATCGTTACCTCGAGTTACCGGCGCACTATACACCGGCCTCCGACATCATGCAGCCCGTCACTGAGGGCGGGCCTCAGCGTCAGCCGCTGTCACCAGGAATTCACGATCCGCCGAAAGCCCTCCGCCAGCTCTAGGGCGCAGCGCTGGCCGGTCCACTCGGCGATGAAGCGCGCCTCAGCCGCGACCCCGTCGCCGTCACCGAACTGGCTGTGGTGTTCGCGCAATGCGGCGATCTTCTGGTCGAGCGTGGTACTGACGTCGACGTATTCGTCAGCTGTATCAGTGGCGGCAAGCAAAACCTCGGCCGCATGGTGTGGCTGGAGTCCCTCGGCCAGCAGCTCGGGGAAGAAGGTAGGCATGTGAGCGGCGGGATAGATCGCGTCGAGTGTGGCGCGGCCGGTATTGCGATGATCGGGGTGGTTGATACCACCCGGGGGGACCGCGTCCGCGCGCGGATCAAGTGTAACGACCACCTCCGGGCGGTGGCGCCGAATCAGGCGCACGAGGTCGCGCCGCAGCGGCGGGCTGTTGTCGACTTCGCCTTCCGAGTACGCCAAGAACTCCACCGCCGCCAGCCCGAGATGCGCCGCAGCGCGTCTCTGCTCAGCCCGGCGTTGCGCGGTGAGCTCGGCCGGCGGCTGCTGCAGGTCCATCGTACCCTTCGCTCCATCTGTCAGCACCGCCAGCACCACTCGACGGCCCTGGGCAGCCCAGCCGGCGAGCATGCCGCCGCAGTAGTAATCGGCATCATCACAGTGGGGCACAATCACAAGTGCATACGCCGGAGTTGGCGAGAGCGCTTCCACGAGTCGGTAGATTGCTCCGGCCACAGCCCAAGAATATCCGTTCCCGCCGCCTTCAGGAAGATGCCGCCCGCGACAAATTCGCCCGCCCGGGCGGCGCGCGGCGCTTTTCCGATCGAGCGCAGTTGAGGTATAGTTCCGGCCGTGGGTAACCCGAAACCGCAGGCTGCGCTCGCGGAAGAGCCGCGCCTGCACGCCGGCCACGGACCGGATGAATGCCTTGGAATAGCCGGCGTCAAATTCGCGTACCACGCCGGAGCAACGACGGAGTTGAAGTGAACACAGACCATCCCAGCATCGAGCCCGAAAGCCGTGCCTATGTCGCCCTCAAGGAACTCATCCAGGCGGGACGGCCGCTGATCTACATCCGCTCCCCCGAGGAGGCCCGCGTTCACCAATTGCTGGCAGACGCCGCCCGCCGGCTGTTCCGCACCGAGGTGGCGATCTGGAGTTGGAGCCTGACCGACGGACTGCGCCGACCCGACGGCGCAGCGGCTACCACCGAGCCGCTGAGCGCTCGCGGCGTACTCGACTTCATTGCTACCCACGATGCGCCCGCCATCTTCCATCTCAAGGACTTTCACGAGTTCCTGCGTGACGCCGCCGATATCCGCCGCCGCCTGCGCGACTTGTACGAGTGCTGTCTCGATACCGGCAAGTTCGTGGTCCTCAGCTCGCCGTTGCGCGTGATTCCTCAGGAGCTGGACCGCCAGCTGGTGTTCATGGAGCTACACACGCCCGACCTCGGCGAACTTCTCGCTTTCCTCCAGCGCCAGAGCGCCAAGCTGGCGGGGCAGGGCGTGACGGTCGATAGCCGCGAGGAGCTGCTTTTCCAGATGGCCCGCGCGCTGCAAGGATTGACTCTGGCAGAGGCCCACCACGCGCTGCGGCGCGCGCTCGCGGTCAAGGGCAAGCTCGACCACGAGGCTTTGCCGCAGCTGCTCGAAGAGAAGAAGCTGCTGGTCAACAAGAGCGGTCTGATCGAATACGTGGCCGATGGCACCCAGCTCGCCCACGTCGGCGGCCTCGAGTACTTGAAGAAGTGGCTGCTGGAGCGGCGCAAGTTGTTTCTCGAGCGTGAAAGCCTCGCGGCCGAGATCGTGCCCAAGGGGCTGCTGGTAATGGGCGTGTCGGGTTGTGGTAAGAGCTTGTGCGTCAAGTCGGTGGCCTCGTGCTTCGAGTTGCCGCTCTACCGCATCGACATGATCGAAATCTTCTCCGGGCGCCACGGCAGCCCCGACGGCGCCTTTGTCGAAGCCTGCCGCAGCGTCGAGGCGGTGGCGCCGGCCGTGGTCTGGTTCGACGAAATCGAGATGGGCATCACCGCGCAAACCGGTGAGGCCACTGCCGACCTCGGCCGCATCTTCGCGTTCTTCCTCACTTGGATGCAGGAGAAGGCGCGCGGCTTGTTCATCGCCGCCACCGCCAACCGCGTCGATCTGCTGCCAGCGGAGATGATCCGCAAGGGCCGTTTCGACGAGGTCTTCTTCGTCGACTTGCCCACCGACAACGAGCGCATCGAGATCTTCCGCATCCACTTGCAAAAGCGCGGACTCGACGCCAGCCAATTTCACCTCGATCGGCTCAAGAAGTTCACCAAGGGTTGGACCGGCGCCGAGGTCGAGCAGTGCGTGGTCTCAGCGCTGACCAGCGCGCGCCTGGAAGATCGCCCGCTCGCCGACAACGACTTGCTCAACGTCGCGGCCACCGTGGTGCCGTTGTCGAAGACCATGCGCGAGCAGGTCGACCACATTCGCTCCTGGGCTTACGACCGCGCCGTCCGCGCCTCACCGCGCGAATCGGAGCGCTAGCCGGTTATGGGTCGGGCGATCGGAGCGGCAATGCTTGCGACTTCTCCGTTGCGCATAGGCACCTTGGGCGCGGCCCGCATCACGCCGATGGCGCTGCTGCGCCCGGCGCTAGCGGTACCCGAGGTCGCCGTCACCGCGGTGGCGGCGCGTGATCCTGAACGCGCGCGGCGCTTCGCCGCCAAACACGGCATCGCCCGCGTCCACACCGACTATGCCGCGTTGATCGCCGATCCCGAGCTCGACGCGATTTACAACCCTTTACCGAACAGCCATCACTACGAGTGGACGATCCGCGCGCTTGAAGCCGGCAAACACGTGCTGTGCGAAAAGCCGCTGGCCGCAAACGCGGCTGAAGCCGAGCGCATGGCGCAAGCGGCCGCTGCCACCGGCCGCGTCCTGATGGAGGCCTTTCACTACCGCTACCACCCCGCCATCAAGCGCCTGAAGGAGATCACCGACAGCGGCGAGCTGGGCCGGATTCGCCACATCGAAACCCACATGTGCGTGCCGCTGCTGCGGCCGGGAGATATCCGCTACCGCTACGACCTTGCCGGCGGCGCCACCATGGATCTCGGTTGCTACACCATCAGCCTGCTGCGTTATCTCGCCGCGGCGGAACCGGAAGTGACACGAGCGCAGGCGCGGTTGAGCTCGCCGAACTTGGACCGTTACATGCGCGCCGACTTCCGCTTTGCCGACGGCCGCACCGGGCACATGACGTGTTCGCTGTTTTCAACTGTGCTGCTGCGGCTCAGCGCGGTTGTGCGCGGGGACCGTGGCGAAGTGAGCCTGCTCAACCCCTGGCTGCCACATCTCTATCACCGCCTGACGTGGCGCACGGAGCGCGGCACCACGGTCGAGCGGCTGCGCGGTGAGGCCACTTACACTTATCAGCTCCGGGCCTTTGCCGCCGCGGTGTGCGAGCGCGCTGCCGTACCGACCGACGCAACCGAGGCGATCGCCAACCTGCGCGTGATCGACGCGGTCTACAGAGCCGCCGGCCTGCCGCCACGCGTTTCTTCCTGAGCGCTCACAGGCTGCCCTTTTCCAACCACAGCAGGAACTCGCGGTTGCCGGCGGGCCCGCGCACCGGTGACTCCAACTCGCCGTTGCACCGCAAGCCCAGCGCCTCGGCGCACGCCCGCACGCCGGCCACGGCGGCACGATGAAGGACCGGATCACGCACCACGCCGCCCTTACCCACTTGCCCTTTGCCGACTTCGAATTGCGGCTTGACCAAAGCGATGATCGTTGCCACCGGTGCCACCAACTCCACCACCCGCGGCAGTACCAGGCGTAGAGAAATGAACGACACGTCAATCACCGCGAGTACCGGCACTTCATCGAAGGGCGGCGTGCAGGTACGGATGTTGGCACGCTCGAACAGGGTAACGCGCGGGTCGTTGCGCAGGCTCCAGGCAAATTGCCCGTAGCCGACGTCGACAGCACTGACGTGGCGGGCGCCGTGCTGAAGCAAGCAGTCGGTCCAACCGCCGGTCGATGCCCCCACATCCAGTGCCTCGCAGCCTCGCACCGCGATCGGCCAGGCCCGCAGAGCGGCGTCGAGCTTGAGTCCGCCACGACTGACGAACGGGATATCACCGCCTCGAACCTCGATGGCGGCGCCGAGCGCAACCAGCGCGCCGGGCTTGTCGATGCGCTGCTGCTCGACGAACACTTCACCGGCCATGACTATGCGCCGCGCTCGTTCACGGCTGGTGACCAAGCCGCGATCGACGAGGATTTTATCGAGGCGCTCGCGGCCCGCTTGGCGCACGGCTCAGCCCCACAGAGCGAAGACGCTACGGCCGCCGCGCCGGCCGCCGCTCACGGCCCCACGGCACGGCCGACGACGTAACCGGCAATCGCCCGCAGCGGCTCGGCCTGGCGATCGAAACCGGCGATCGCGCTCACGGCCTGGGCGAGCAGCCCGCGGGCACACTCGCGCGCCGCGGGCACACCCATCACCGCTGGAAACGTGACCTTCTGCCGTACCCGATCGCGGCCGGTACGCTTGCCGGTCACGCGCGCCGGCGCGCTTGCGTCGAGGATGTCGTCAGCCACCTGGAAGGCGAGGCCGAGGTACTCGCCATAGCGCGTGAGCTGGCGCAACGCCGGAGCGCTGGCGGCGCCGAGCACCGCCCCCGTGCGTATGGCAGCGCGCAACAACGCCCCGGTCTTGCGTACGTGAATGAACTCGACCAGCGCCAAGGTCGGCTCCGCGCGTTCGGCTTCGATGTCGGCGGCCTGGCCGCCCACCATACCGTGCACGCCGGCGGCCTCGGCAATCTCGTGTATTGCCTGCAAGCTGTGCCTGCGGTTCATGCCCGGCCGCAGGGCGGCCTCCGCCATGGTCCGAAACGCCTCGGTCAGCAGCCCGTCGCCAGCCAAGATCGCGGCGGCCTCGCCAAACACGACATGGCAAGTAGGCTTGCCGCGGCGCAGGTCGTCGTCGTCCATGGCCGGCAGATCATCGTGCACCAGCGAGTAGGTGTGCACCATCTCTAGGGCGCAGGCGAACGGCAGCACCAGGCTGGTGTCGCCGCCGACGGCGTCGGCAGCCGCCAGCGCCAGAATCGGGCGGATACGCTTGCCGCCCGCGAACAGGCTGTGCCGCATGGCTCGCACCAGCGCGGTAGCGTGCTTGCCGCCGGGCGGCAGACAGCCGTCCAAGCGGTGCTCGATTAGGCGGCGCTGTCGTGCGAGATAAGTCTTCAGGTTCACGATTCCTCGTCCTTGAGCCGCTCGACGCTCTGCAGCCGCAGCGCGCCCTCGCCGTCGCGGGTCAGGATTTCCACCCGTTGCTCCGCCCGGCTGAGCTTGTCATTGAGCAAGCGTATCAAGGCGATGCCCTGCTCAAACGCGGCCAGTGCGCTCTCCAGCGCTAGCTCGCCCGATTCCAGACGCGCGACCAGCGCTTCGAGCTCACGCATGGTCTCCTCGAAACCCTTCTCACTACCAGTGTCAGTCATCTTCTTAGACCGCTTCGCGGGCATGGAACAGCACTCACGCCAAGCCGTTACGCTACCGGCCGCTTTCCGACACCCGCGCCCGCGCCCAGCCGCGGGCGAAGGTCAACCGTATTTCCGTCTGCGCCGGAACGGCGGCAGCGTCGCGCACCACCGCACCATCTTCAAGCCGGCGGGTGATGCTGTAGCCGCGCTCGAGCACCGCCAACGGGCTGAGCGCGTTTAGCCGTTCAGCCGCTCCCCGCATACGCTCGCGCGCCAGACGCAGAGTGGCCAGCGCACCCCGTTGACTGCGCTCGCCGAGTTCGTCGAGGCGCAAGCGCCAGCTCGCGAGCAATTGCCGCGGCTCACGGATGTGGCGCCGCAAGGCGCTCAGGCGCTCGCGTTCGCGCTGGAGGCGGCGCTGCACCGCCGCTACCAGCGCGGCGCTCTCATCGCGCACACCTGCAGATAACTGCCGGTGATCGGCGACAACCATGGCCGCCGCCGCGCTCGGCGTTGGTGCCCGCTGATCGGCGACCAGGTCGGCAACCGTGACGTCGATCTCGTGGCCGACGGCCGACACCACCGGCACGCGTGAGGCGGCAATCGCGCGGGCGACCCGTTCCTCGTTGAACGCCCACAAATCCTCGAGCGAGCCGCCGCCGCGGCCAACGATGATGACCTCCACCGCCGGCAGCTGGTTGAGGTCAGCAATTGCCGCAGCGATGTCGGCACCGGCAGCCGCTCCTTGCACTCGCACCGACCGCAGGATCACCCGCTGCGCCGGCATCCGGTCGCGCAGCACCCGCAGCAGATCATGCACCGCTGCACCGGTGAGCGCGGTCGCAATGCCGACCGCACGCGGGAACGCCGGCAACGCCCGCTTACGTTCCGGGGCAAACAACCCTTCCGCGGCAAGCCGCTGCTTGAGTTGTTCCAGCGCCAGCTGCTGCGCACCTTGGCCGCGGGGCTCCATGTGTTCGACATACAGCTGCAGGTCACCGCGCACCTCGTACAAACCGACGCGACCGCGCACGATCACCTCGATGCCGTCTTGCGGGCGAAATGGCAGCGCTTGGTTCGCCGAGCGGAACATCACCGCCGCAATCTGACTGCGCCGGTCTTTCAAGCTGAAATAGAAGTGCCCGGACGGCGGCACCCGGAAGTTCGAGATTTCGCCCACCACCCAGCAGTCGTCGAGCTCGGCTGCGAGCGTCTCACGGATGCGCTGGGTTAGCTGACTGACGCTCAGCAGTGGCGAGAGCGTAGCGGCGAACGACATGGGCGGACTGTAACAGACGCTCGGGTGGCGGCCAAGGTCAGGCGCGACGCCGTCACTGGCTATTTGCGCTCAGCCGCGTTGCCCGGCGACCCCGCGGTCGCGAGCAGACTCGCCACCGGGGCGACCTCGACCCCGAGCTCGCGCCAGCTTGCGAAGACCGCGCGCAAGGTCGCCACGGTCACGGGCTCCGGGTGGGCGATGGCGATAGCCGCACCACGCTCACGGGCTTGCTGCACCAGGGTGTCGAGTTGCAGCCTGATCGCGCTCTCCGCCGGCACGTTGTCGAGAGCGATGGCACGGCCGGCCGCCGCCAGACCCTCGGCCGCGGCAACCTCCGTGGCGACGCTCTCTTTCGCGCTTAGGCCGTCGACGAACAACAACTGGCGCGCCTTGAGCCAGCGCATCACCCACGCCATCCGTTCGCGGTCGAGCGCGAAGCGGGAGGCGGTGCGGTTGCTGACGCCGATGACATAGGGTACCGCCTCGATCGCGTCGCTGAGCCGGCGCTGCGTATCGGTCTCGCTGCTATCGGCGGGCAAGAGATGGGTCGCGCCGAACTCCTCGGCGCCATCCGCCGCCAACGGCAGCTGCAGCATCACTTCACGCTCAAAGAGATGCGCCAGCTCGGCCACTTCTTTGGAGAACGGGCGGAAGGGCATGATCGCAAACACCACCGGCAAATCGAGACTGGCGAGTTCGCGGGCAACCATGAGGTCATTGCCGAGATCCTCGATGACGATGGCCACCCGGGCCCGTCGTGGCACCTGGGCCGCCCACCGCACCAGCAACGTGTGGGTTAGCACGTCGTCGATACCAATTGTGATGCGAGCGCTATCGTTCTCCGTGACCGCGTCGATGGTGACGCAGGGATCCTGTTCGCTGATTTTGAGCAGGCGTGTGCGAATCTCATCGAGCGTCAACTCCGGCGCCACGCTTAACTCGTAGCGCCGGTGCACGTAGCGCAAGCGCTCGGCCCCTTGGCGCTCCTCCACCGGCGGCGGCAGTGGCAGCTCGCTGGCTTGCAGCAAGGCAGTAACCAACGTGATCTGATCGTTCAGTTCGCCCAAGCGATCGGCGCAGTTCGGCGCGCTGCTAACCACTGAGAGTTCACGTCCGGCGCGCATTTCCTGTGCGATAACGAACAGGAGGACGCCAAGGACGACGGAGAGAGAGAAGCTGGCAAGCCAACCCAGGCCGGCGCCTTGCGCGCGGTCACGCGCCATCAGCGGAGGGGAAGGGAGGAACCTTTTCGAGCAGAGGCGGTGGTGGTCGCAGCTCGTCGCTTCATCGGTAGCAGTTGCGGGTCAGGGTTGGCGCTGGGCGACCACGGTCCTGAAGACGTTCCAGCTCTTGAGCAGCTCGAGGGCACGGTGCAGCTGCGGGTCTTTCGCCGCCTCACCCTGGGTTGAGTCCGCCCCTGCCGCCGGTGCGGGCGGGGCGCCGTTTTGCGTACCTTGGGGTGCGGCCGGCTCACTCGGCTTGTCGTCCTTGGCACCGCCCGGCGGTGCTTCCAGGTGGCGCGGTAGGTTCTCTTCGCGCACCGTGGGCAGGTTATGTTCGCGCTCGGCTTTGGCCGCCACCACTGCGCCTTCCATCGCCACGTCCGGCGTGATGCCCATAGCCTGGATGGAGCGCCCGTTGGGGGTGTAATAGCGCGCCGTGGTCAAGCGCAGCGCCGCACTGTCATCGATCGGCAGGATCGTCTGCACCGAGCCCTTTCCAAAGGTCTGCTCGCCGAGCACCAGGGCGCGCTTGTGGTCTTGCAACGCCCCGGCGACAATTTCCGAAGCGCTGGCGGTGCCGCCGTTGACCAAGACGATCATCGGGAATTCGGTGTGGCTGCCCTGCTTGTGGGCGAAGTACTTCTGCTTCTGCGTCTCCAAGCGGCCGTCGGTGTAAACGACCAGGCCGGAGTCCAGGAACACATCGGAGACGCGCACGGCCTGGGTCAGTAGTCCGCCGGGGTTGTTGCGCAAGTCCAACACGACACCCGAGAGACGCCCGCCGTTTTCCTTTTCCAGCGACTTCAAGCCTTTTTCCAGGTCGTCTTCCGTACGTTCTTGGAACTGCGTAACGCGGATATAGCCGTAGCCCTTTTCGAGGGTGCGGTACTTAACGCTTTGTATCTTGATGACCTCTCTGGTCAGGGTGAGGTCGAAGAGCTCAGGTGTGCCCTCGCGACGCAGTGTCAAACGGATCTTGGTGCCTTTCTGACCGCGCATGCGTTTCACGGCCTCGACCAGGGTCATGTCCTTGGTGAACTCGTCATCGATCTTGATGATCTGGTCGCCAGCCTTGACCCCGGCGCGAAACGCGGGGGTGTCCTCGATCGGCGACACTACGGTCAGCAGGCTGTTGCGCAGTGTGATCTCGATACCGAGGCCACCGAAGCTGCCGCGCGTGTCGACCTGGAGTTCTTTGTAGAGATCCGGGGTGAGGTAAGCGCTGTGCGGGTCGAGCGCGCCGAGCATGCCGGTGATCGCGCCCTCGATGAGCTGCTTGGTGCCGACCTCGTCGACGTAGTTCTTCTGCACCAGTGCCAGGACGTTGGTAAAGGCTTCGATGTTGTCGTAGGCGTCTTTGGCGACCGCGAAGACCCGCCCGACCATCTGGCTACCCAACAACAGTAGCCCGGCGAGCACCGTTATCGTCACAAGCGAGGTCAACCGCCGACGTATTCTCATGAGAATTTGCACCTTCCGAAGTGAGACTGGGCCGGAGTATAGCTGAAGCCCCACCCCCTCACAATTACTGCTCTCGGCGTTGGCGCCGGCGGCGACACGATCAGGGCTGGCAATGGCGGCATCTGCCCAAGCGCCAGCGCACTATCCCGGGGGCGCAGTGACGTGACTGGGCCAAGTGAGCGCAAGCTATCGCTTGCGGTTCTCGGCCACGACGATAGTAAAGAGCGATCGCGGCGAGGTCTTGTAGCACTGGCGGATCGCCAAGGGGAGGTTATCGAAGACTTCGCTCTGGCTCAGCGTGTGCCAGCCCAAGCGCCGGGTGATCGGTTCGATGGCGCGATCGAGCGCCGCCAGTACGCGGTTGCGGCTGCGGAAGTGGTTGATCACGACCACCGTGCCGCCGGGCCGGCAAACCCGCTGCATCTCCCGTATCAAGCGGCGTGAGTCGGGCACCACGCTGACGACGTGGAAAGCCATGACGTAGTCGAAGCTGTCCTCGGCAAACTTCATGTCGAGCGCGTCCATCGTCATCACGCTGAAGTGCCGCCAGCCGTTACGAACGATCTTATCCTGCGCCTGTTCCAGCATCTCCGGAGCCAGGTCAATGCCGGTGACCTGGCAATGCGGTGGGTAGGCCGGGAAGGAGAGGCCCGTCCCCGCACCCACTTCCAGTACGCGGGCGCCCGGGGGCATATCGAGGGAGCGAATTACGCGGCGGATGCGCGGGTAGAAGACGCGCGCAAAGATGCGGTCGTAAAGATGCGAAAACTCGTAGTAAATCTTGCTTTCGTGGGCTTGTGTTTGCTCCAGGGCGGGCATCGCCACCTCACTCATCAATTCGACCCCGCGGAAACCGCAGGCTTCGCCCCTACGCCGCGTCCGCGCCTTGTAACTGGCGCTTGAACGAAGCGATATCGCGACGGCGAAACCGCCACTGCCGCCCGGCCTTGAACGCCGGCAGGATGCTCTTGCGCGCGAACTCGTTAACCGTGTCCGGGCTCATATCCAGAATCCGAGCAACCTCCTTGCTGTTCAGAATGCCGTCGTCCTTCTCCATGGCCATAACTTCCTTTTCCAGGCCAGCCGCAGTTCACGACTGTCCGGGCAGGCGTCGCGGCTGTAACACGGCGTGCTACTACAGTCAAGGCAACGAACCCAACCGCGTCTCTAGCCTCAATCTGGAATTGGCATCAACCCCAGCTTACTCCGGATTTTCCAGTGCCAACCTCAGCGCCGGATTTGGGGCCCCGGGGTCGGGTTGTCGCTGCCGGGCTATCGTGGTAAGCGGCCCTCGCCTTCGATGACCGCCTCCGTGCTCACTCCCCGACGACCGACGCTGGCTATTCTCTTCGTTACCGTGTTTGTCGACCTGCTCGGTTTCGGCATCGTCATCCCGCTGCTGCCGTACTACGCCCGCACCTTCCAGGCCTCGGGGTTGACGGCGGGGGCGGTGATCGCCTGCTATTCGGCGATGCAGTTCGTCTTCGCGCCACTGTGGGGACGGCTGTCCGATCGTATCGGCCGGCGCCCGGTGATGCTGATGAGCTTGGCGACCTCGACGCTGTCGTATGCGTTGTTTGCCGGGGCAACCGATCTGACGATGCTGTTCGCCTCGCGCGTGCTGGCGGGCGTGGGCGGGGCAAACGTCGCCGTGGCGCAGGCGTTCATCGCCGACGTCACCGGCGAGCACGAGCGGGCCAAAGGGATGGGGTTGATCGGTGCCGCCTTCGGTCTCGGCTTTGTTTTCGGGCCGGCGATTGGCGGGCTGCTGGCCGCCTATGGCCATTGGGCCCCGGGGGCGGCGGCGGCACTGATCTGCGGCCTGAACTTGCTGGCGGCGGTCTTCCGTTTGCCTGAATCACTGGCGGTGGCGCGGCGCCGGCGGGCCGGTTTCGTTCATCCGCTGCTGCAACTGCGCCGGGTGCGCGGCCGGCCGCAGCTGGGGGTACTGCTGGTGGCGTTCTGTGCCGCGATCTTCTCGTTCGCCACCATGGAGACCACCTTCTCGCTCTTGTGCGCCACCTCGCTGCATCTGACGGCGACGCAGATTTACTGGCTCTTCGGTTACATGGGGCTGACCATGAGCGTTGTGCAAGGCGGCATCATCGGCCGGCTGGCGCAGCACGTCAGCGAACGCGCGCTGGTGACGGGCGGGTGCGTGTTGCTGGCGCTCGGGCTACTGGCGACGCCGTTTGCGCGCCCACTGGTGCCGCTGTTGTTGGCCCTCGCCGCGCTGGCGATCGGCCAGGGCGTGGTCTCGCCGACGTTGTCAAGCCTGATTTCCAAGACCGCCGATGCGGCGGAGCACGGCGGGGTGTTGGGTCTGAGCCAAGCCACCGGCAGTCTGGCTCGCATACTGGGGCCGCTCTGGGGCGGACTCCTGTTCGACTGGGGCGGACCGCTGGGTCCCTATCTCACCACCGGCACGCTGATGCTGCTGGTTACGGGGCTGTCATTGCGGCTGACTCGGGCGCAGGCGGCGGCACTGACAGCGCCGAACCCGCTGGCCGCGCGCGCCTGTTAGGAGCTGGCCGCGCAAACTGGTGCAGTACGCCGGTTGGCAAGGAGGGTTAGATGCGTTGGGTCATCGCGCTGCACGTGATTGCAGTCATCATGTGGGTGGGGCCGCTGCTGCTGCTGACACAGATGCTGGCACTCCATGCCGGCGAGGAAGCGCCGGCGGTGCCGGCGCTACGGCGAGTGGAAGGCCGCCTGTTCAGTTCCATCGTCAACCCCTCGGCCGCGGTGGTATTGGTCACCGGCCTGCTGATTCTGCTGTCCGCACCCGGAGTCTACCTCAAGGCGCACTGGTTTCATCTTAAGCTCTCACTGGCCGTGATCCTGTTCGTGTTGCACCTGCGCATCTTTCGCCGCATGCTGGCACTGCACGCGCAGCCGGAGGCGGTGCCGGCGCGCTCGTTCCTCACGCTGCACCTGATTGCCGCCGCCGCGGTGGTGGCGGTTGTCATCCTGGTAATCGTGCAGCCGTTTTGAACCGGCGCAATCAGCGGGGGGCCGACCATGAGCATCCAACGCCTGACCCACATCGGTATCTGTGTCGCCGACATGGAGCGCTCGCTGCGCTTCTATCGCGACGCTCTCGGCTTCACCTACCTGTCGGAGATCCGCATCGGCGGCGAACCGACGGCGACACTGCTGCAGCTGCCGGAGGTCGACTTGCACGCCTGCTACCTCGAACGCGACGGCACCCGCATCGAGCTGTTGCACTACCTCTCGCCCGGGGCGGTGAGCGCCCCACGGCCGCGGCCGCTCAACCAGCTCGGCCTGACCCACGTATCACTGCGAGTCACAAATCTTAATGAGGTGGTGGACAAGCTGCGCGCCGCCGGAGCGGCGGTGATCGAACCCTCGCACATCGACTTCCCCGCCTTCGCGGCAGCGGCCATCTTCGTTACCGATCCCGACGGCACCTTGCTCGAACTGGTGCAAGCCCCGGGTGATCCAGCGCTGCCGCCGGGAGCCGGCTGAGGGCAGCGGCAGTCTAAGGCTCGCGCTCAGGTTGCAGCGTGATCTCGATACGCAAAGCCGCGGCAATGCTCTCGAGCTCGCGCCGCAACCCCGCGACGTCGGTGCCCGCGGGCACGTCCATGCTAATTTGCATGGTGTAGATGGGCGTGCCCGACCCCGGCTCGGGCCGCGACTGGGTGCGCATTTCGTTGATGTTGATCTGCCGCTCGGCCAGACAACGCGCCACCTTGGCGACGATCCCCGCCTTGTCGACACCGACGGCCTGCAGCTCATACCCGCTGGCGTGGTGGCGCGCCCCGAACGGCACCGGTGCCCCAGCCAGTGGGCGGAAGAACACTGTCAGCCGCTTCTCCCATTCCAGCCGCTTGCACGCTGCCGACAGCCGCTGCTCGACGCCCTCGCCTTCGCCCGTGAGTAACAACAGCACGGCAAACTCGCTGCCCAGCAGCGTCATGCTGGAGTCCTCGAGGTTGCAGTCGCACTCGTAGATCAGCGTGGCGAGGTCCGCCACAATCCCAGGCCGATCCGCCCCGATCGCCGACAACGCAAACCACTGCTTCATGCTGGCCTCCGCTGGCGGGCGATCCTAAGAGGTTCCTCCCCGGGGGTCAACGACGGAAGCGATCATCATTCGGCCATCGCCCGGATTGTCACCTGGCTCGCGGCGGTGTAAGCTACGCGCGGTTCCGAAGCCGGAGCCGAGCGAAAGGAGGTCAATTGGCGTTTCGCGATAGAGGCAGGTTCATTCCCCCCACCCCTGATGCACATCGCATCAATCGTTACATTCGAGCCCCGCAGGTGCGCTTGATCGGTGCGGACGGCAGCCAGGTCGGCATTGTCCCGCTGGACGATGCTTTGCGCCGGGCGCAAGAGGCCGAACTCGATTTGGTCGAGATTGCTCCGACGGCGCAGCCGCCGGTCTGCCGCATTCTCAACTACGGCAAGTTCAAGTACCAGCAGCACAAGAAGGAGTCGGAAGCCAAGCGCAAGCAGACCGTCACCACGGTCAAGGAGCTGCGCCTGGGTTACCGCACCGACACCGGCGACACCCAGCGCCAAATCGAGCGCGCGCGCGAGTTCATCGCCGACGGCGATCGGGTGAAGATCACGCTGCGCTTTCGCGGCCGCGAGATGGCGTATCAGGACCTCGGCCGGCAGAAACTGCTGGGGGTGTGCGAGGCGTTGAAGGATGTGGCATCGATCGAAGGCTCGCCCAAGATGGAAGGCCGCATGATGGGGGTGATCCTGGCGCCGGGCGTGAAGAAGAAGAGCGTCCCGAGACCGCCGAAGGAGGCCGCACCGAAGGCCGAGGTAAAAGAGGCCGTGGCGCCGACGCCGACTCCGCAACCGTAGCTGCCCGGCAGCTCACGGCACAACGCGGACGCGCCGGCCTTCGACGCGCAGGCGGCCGGCGGCCCACAGGGTGATCGCTTGTGGGTACAATTCGTTCTCCAGCGCATGCACCCGCGCCGCTAGCGTCGCCGGGGTGTCATCGTCGAGCACGGGTACGGCACCCTGAAGGATGATCGGCCCGTGATCGTATTGGTCGTCGGCGAAGTGGATCGTGCAGCCGCTCACTTTCACCCCCGACTCGATCACTGCCCGGTGGACTTTCTCACCATAGAAACCCTGACCGCAAAAGGCGGGGATGAGTGCCGGGTGGATATTGAGCACGCGCTCGGCGTAGCGGCCGCGCAGCTGAAACTGCGAGAGGAAGCCCGCCATCACGATCAAGTCGAAGTCGTAGCCGCTCAGCGCCTGGTGCAGCGCGTCGTTGAAGGCCTCGACGCTGGCGTAGTCCTTGCGCGCTACCGCGATCGCCGGCAAGCCGGCATTGCGGGCGCGCTCCAGTCCGAAAGCCTCGCGCCGCGAGCCGATAACTACCACGACCTCGGCGTCCAAGCGGCCGTCGCCGATACGATCGAGCAGGTTTTGCAGCGTACTGCCGCTGCCGGACAACAACACCGCCAGCCGAACGCGCGCCATCGGCTCACTCCCCGGCCAGGAACGCGGTGATATCGCGCACCACCTCGGCACGCCGCTCGGTCATGAAACCGTGGCCGGCGTTGCCGTAGACGATCAGGTCGGCATTGGCGATGCGTTGCGCCAGCCACAGCGAGTTGGGCGCCGGCACCATACGGTCCTCCCGGCCCACCAGCACCAGCGTCGGCTGCACGATCTCGCCGAGGCGGTCGGCCACGTCGAAGTGGATCGCCGCGTGGAAGTGATGCGCCAGGGCAAACGGCGGCGTCGGGTGCTCGACCTCGCGTATCAGCTTGCGGTCCAAGTACGCGACGTTGTCGGGGGTGAGGAAGGAGTGGTGAAAAGCAAACCCGCGCATGCGCTGGGTGTGGTCGACGGGCGCCAAGCCGTCGGTGTTGGCAATCGCCATCAACGTCTCCACGTCCGGCGGCGTCGCCTGGCCGCCGCCGGCGGTGGTGCAGCACAGGATCAAGCGGTCGACTAGCTGGCGGTGATCGAGGGCGAATTGCTGGGCAATCATGCCGCCCATCGAGGCGCCCAGGACGTGCGCCCGCGCAATGCCAAGGCCGGCGAGCAACGCCGCGGCGTCGTCGGCGAACAGCTTGATGGTGTAAGGATGATCCGGCTTGTCGCTACGTCCGGTGCCGCGGTTTTCGAACAGCACCAGGCGAAAACGCCGGCTGAGGGCCGCGATCAATTCCGGGTCCCACATCGCCAGGTTACCGGCCAGCCCCATCAGCAACACCAATGGCGGGCCGTCGCCGTGAAGTTCGTAGTAAAGGCTGATCCCGTTGGCGCGCAGCATCGGCATGGCGCGCAACCTAAGCAGTTCGGAGCCAGGAATCAATCCGCACGAGCCCCGACGACGCGCAACGCCGCAAGTTGACCCCTGCGAGAGCGAAGGCTAGCCTCGCGCCGCTCATGCCTCCGACGCTGCCGGCTGCTGCTGCCATCCGCGAATTGGCCCGCTTCGGTCTGATTTTCGCGGCGCTGCTGGCCCTGCATGCCGGCGCGCTGTCATTGCCCCACCACTGGGACGCGCTCAATCGTGTGCACAATGCCCACACCATTGCGGCGCACGGCTTCAGCCCGTTTCTGCCTGCGGGCATCACTTTCCTCGACGCGCAATGGCGGCCGCCGCTGCTGCTCGAGCTGCTTGCCCTTGCGGTTACGCTGAAACCCTACGATCTGATCGCCGCCCACGTGCTCTGGCTCGGCTTTGCCGCGCTCGCCGTCTACATGACTGATCGCCTCGGGCGCAGCTGGCATCCGCTGGTCGGCGCGGTGGCCGCGCTCTGGCTGGCAACTAACCCCCTGTTCTTCGCCCAGAGCGAAGTGGTGGTGTTGGAGGTTCCGATCACCGCCCTGACGGTTACCGCCGCCGTCTGCCTGCTCGAAGGCCGCCGCGGTCTCTATTTGGCGACAGCTGCGGCCGTGGTGCTGTTCAAAGAGTTCGCCCAGTTCGCCCTGCCGGGCTTGGTGTTGTTTGCGTGGTGGGCGGCCCCGGCGGGGAAGCGCTGGCGTGCCGCGGTTGTGGCCGCGGCGCCGTTTCTTGCCTTCGTGGCCTGGCTGGTGGCCTGCAAGCTGCACTACGGCTGGTTTCTCTCGCCCTACACTGTCACCGCCGTGGGCATCGAGCCGAGCGCGATCCCGTGGCGTGGGTTGCTGATAACTGCCGCACACTTCGGCCGGCTACTGTTGCAAGCCGGTTTCTGGGACGGCAATTGGGCCGCGACCCTGCTGGTTCTCGGGGCTTTGGTTGCGCCTCTGCCGGCGCCGGTGCAGCGCCGCTGGGCGTGGCCGGCAGCCGCTGCCGTGCTCGCCGTCTATGCCGTATATCCCTCGCTGCTCGCCGGCAGCGAGCGCGTTCTGATCGCCGCGCCACAGGCAGTTACACCCGGGGGGCTGCTGCAAGACACCTACGCGCAGCTCCAGCGCTTGCGCCTGCCGCTGGCGCTGGCCAGCGGACTCGGCGTTCTCGCCCTGGGCGGCCTCGGGCAGGTCGATTGGCGGGCGGCGCGGTTGTGGCTCAGCGGCGGCATCATCGCCGGCTACGTGGTGATGCTGGCCTTCATTCAGTACCGCATGGTCCGCTACCTGTTGCCGGCCTATCCGTTCATCCTCGTGACAGCCGCCGCCGCCTTGTGGCAAGTCGCCCGCCACTCGGCGACGCCATGGCGGCGAGTCGTGCCAGTGGCTGCGGCGGTGGTGCTGCTGTTCGTGTCGCGCTACTGGGGCACACGCGCCGGCCCGGGCAACGTGCTCGAAAGCAACCTCGAATTTCGCGACATGGTCTTCGTGCGCCGCGCCGCCGCGGCCTACCTTGAACAGCTGGCGCCGCGCGCCATTTTGGCGGCGTGGCCCGAGACGATGGAGCTGCGCTTCCCGTTCGAGGGCTACGTGACGCGCCCGCTTGCCGTGGTCGAGGATCCCCGGCACGACGCCGAGGTGCTCTACCTCTCGCCACAGTCGAGCGATCATGATCTGGCCGCCACGCTGCGCCACGCCCGGCCCGAGGTGACACTGCAACCGCTGCAGCGCTTCGAGCACCACGGCAAGTCGGTCGCCTTGTTCCGCATCGTCTCACCCCGCCCGTAGGGCAGAAATCTGCCCCGCGTCTGCAATGAGGACCCTTCAGGCGTGAAACTCGGCACGAATTACCGGACATGGCTGAGGGACAGCAGTTTCAGGTCAGGGAGCCGACCGGACCAAGAGGCGCCCCCTGACCGTCGAAGGGTTACATCGTCGCGGGCAAGACGCGAACCGCGAAAGCCTACTCACCGCAGAGGCCGCCGAGGACCGCAGAGGCTGACAGGGCTCCGCTTCTGCGCCGATCTTCCCGTTCCCTGCCCGCGCCGTACTGGAGGGCGCCTTGACACGGCCCCTCAGTGCCGTGGCGCAGTGGCGCCACGGCTGCTGACCATGGTGGTGTAGGCCCTTCGAGGCAGCTCACGACGGGCATCTTGCCTGCGGTCTTTCCTCCCGGTGGTGCAGGCATCTTGCCTGCGGTTCCTGACCCACCGAAGCCCAAGCCCCTCAGCCTCTCGCTGGCGCAGCCACCGCCGGGAACGCGGGCAGCTCGCAGGTGGCGCAGGCGTCCCCGCCTGCGATCCCTCGTCTCGGTGGCACCGGCGCCCCCGCCGGCAGTCCAGTCCGCTCTACCGGTGGCGCAGGCATCTTGCCTGCGGTCCCTGACCCACCCAAGCCCAAGCCGCTCAGTCCCTCGGTGGTGCAGGCATCTTGCCTGCGGTCCCTGACCCACCCAAACCCAAGCTGCTCAGTCCCTCGGTGGCGCAGGCGTCC
>JACQVA010000143.1 GCA_016210005.1 Deltaproteobacteria bacterium
CACCACGGTCTCATAGCCCGGTCCCTTACAGCACCCCGCGCGCTTGCCATCGAACCCCTAATCGCCCTACAATCCCCATAACACGTGGGGAGCACCGTCAGTGATCAGCGGTTCAGTTCAACGGGGCCTTTCCGCCATCCGGCGGCAACCACCACAGCATCTCGCGCAACGCCCCGTCGCGCCGGATGACGGAAAAACCCTTTTACGTTCGGCTTTCCCAACCGGGTAAGCTACACTGTCGGCAGGAGATTCGGGAATGATTCAAACAATCGAGGCAGTCATCGACGAGCAAGGGAATGTCCACCTGCTGCAGCCGATCCATTTGGCTGAGGCCCGGCGCGCTCTCGTCACTATTCTCGAGGAGCAGCCGCCCACCGGCATCTCCGAAACCGCTCTTCTCAGCCAAGAGGCACTCGGCAAGGACTGGAATCGACTGGAGGAGGACGAGGCGTGGTCGCACCTGCAGCCGGTGCGGTAGTACTCGTCCGGTTCCCCTTCTCGGACCTGTCGCAGACGAAGCTGCGACCTGCGGTTGTTCTCGCCGACGCCGGTCGTGGCGATTGTGTCCTTTGTCAGATCACCAGCAGGCCGTACGCTGATTCGGGCGCCATCCAGATCAGCGACGCCAGCTTTGCATCTGGCTCTTTGCACGTCACAAGCTTCGCCCGCCCGGCAAAGCTCTTCACCGCAAATCAGAATCTGATCACGTCGCATGTGGGTACGCTGACACCAGAGACGCTGCGGAGCATCATTCAGGCGGTTACCCACATTCTCACGACCGGAAAGGCATGACCTTGGCCGAACCAGCGCCTCGAGCCGACGGCATGAACATCTCTGCTTATCGCGAGCGTCGATGGGCCGCGGCTCAGGCGCGGCGTTGGACATAACTTCGCATCGAGATTGATCACGTGTATCTCAACATCGTCAGTGACGAGAGACCTGAGACATGGTTGCGGTCGCCGGATCAGTGACCCCTCGAGTGACATGTCCGGTGAAGCTCCGCGGCTCGATACCCTCGCCGCGGTGCTCGGGTCAGCGGAGGCTTCTATGACGCAGACCATTCAACTCGCCCACCGGTGGGTTCTCGGATCTCAGATCGGCAAGGGTGGCTTTGGGCGCGTTTTCGACGCCGTGGGTGACGACGGGCGTCCCGCAGCAGTCAAGTTGATCCCGAAAGAGCCAGGTGCGGACCGCGAACTTTTGTTTGAAGATCTCACCGGAATCCGCCGTGTCGTTCCTATCATCGACTCCGGCGAATGGGACGAAAATTGGGTCCTCGTGATGCCTTTGGCGGCTAAGTCGCTCCGCGCGCACCTCGCGGAGCGAGGATCGTTGTCGGCCGAAGAGGCTGTGGCCATATTGAGCGACGTCGCGATCGCCTTGGCGGATCTCCAGGGAAGAGTTGTCCATCGCGACATCAAGCCCGAGAACGTTCTCTTCCTGAATGGCGAATGGTGCCTCTCCGATTTCGGAATAGCTCGCTATGCAGAGGCGTCGACTGCTGCGGACACCCACAAGTGGGCATGGACACGTCCGTACAATCCGCCGGAGCGGTGGCGCGGCGAACGCGCGACCGCTGCATCAGACGTCTACTCGTTGGGAGTCATGGCGTTCGAGATGCTCTCGGGGCGCTGGCCGTTCGCTGGACCGGACTTCCGTAACCAGCACCTCACGCAAGATTCCCCACCGCTCGCCGGTTGCCCAGCTCTCCTCGCAAGTCTCGTGACGGAGTGCCTCTTCAAAGCTCAGGAAGTGCGGCCGACTGCTGCAAACCTGCTGGCGCGCCTCGCGATCATCTTCCGTCCGGCGTCGCCGGCTGCCGCTCAACTGCAGGCTGCCAATCAAGTTCAGGCGCAGCGGCTCGCAAACGGAGTGGCGGTGCAGTCCGCAGCTCGTTCCGCAGCCGAGCGCCGTCGTGAAATTCTTGGCTCGGCCAGGAAGGTCTTTGCCACATTGGCCGAGCGACTCACCCAGTCGATCCGCGACAATGCACCCACAGCAGATTGGCAACGCTCGCCAGGAGGAGGGGTTCTCGGTTTCTGCGTCAAATTGGGCGAGGCGACGCTCAAGCTGAGTTCTGTGGAGGAGTCGCGGGCAGACGCCTGGGGTCAGTGCATCCCTAGGCTGCAGGTCGTTGCTCACGCTTCGCTAGACCTGCGAATTCCCCCTGACCGATTCCAATATGAGGGAAGGAGTCACTCACTTTGGTTCTGCGATGCGGAGGAATCGGATGCTTTTCGTTGGTACGAAACGGCGTTCATGATCTCCGCTTGCATTCCAGAGCGACGTCCCCAGAACCCGTTCGCTCTGCCGCCCGGCGACCAGGCAGGAAAGGCTCTGGGTCCCGCGATCGGCGAGTTACAGCTTGCGTGGCCGTTCACACCGATTGAGCCCGGCAATGACACTGACTTCCTAGAGCGCTGGATGACTTGGTTTGCACATGCGGCTCAGGGCCAGTTGAGTCATCCTTCGTCCACCCTGCCGGAACGTCCAGTGGGGTCGTCGCGCCGATGACCGGACAGATCGGCGCATCGACTGGAATGCCTCGCAGGGCTCGTCGAACATCCCGCTGCAGCGGACCGCGCGCTCGCGTTGCTCGCCCTTCGGCACTGAGCGTCGGCGTTGGACGGTTACAGTTCTGATCGGCGGTCACCGGATGCGCGTGTTCTCGTCATTGCGTGCGTGACACGGTGGGTGTCCAAATGGAAATCAAACTCGTACGATACGGCGATCCTAGAGTTCGATCCATTCGATTGAGCAGGAAGGCAGTCCTGCGAAGACTTTACAATCCTCCGCCGAAAGGTAAGTGGTTACTAGCCGTCGATCCTGAGACGCTGGTGGCACACATGGTCGTGCAGCTAGGGAATGGATTTGTGCCGGACATTCAGGGGCACGAAGACCTCTTTCCCCTTCTGATGACGCTTGAGCGACAAGATGGATTTCTTGAGGGTGGGGACTGGTTGACCGCCCAAACGCCGAGGAAGAGGCAGCACGACGGGATGTATCGTAGCTACCGAATTGAATGGGACGATCCGAATCCAGAAATGATGGGATCGGCAACGCTTGTCGCCCATCCTGGCTCCCTTCAGATCTTCCTCTGCCACTCCACCGGTGACAAGGGCGTCGTACGTAGGGTCTTCGATGGACTGGTGCGCGCCGGATATTCTCCCTGGCTCGATGAACACCGCCTACTGCCTGGCCAAGACTGGAAGGCGGAGATCAAAAGCGCCATTCGGAAGAGCGACGTAGTGGTCGTCTTCCTGTCGAAGATGTCGATCACACGGACAGGGTTTGTGCAGGCAGAAATCAAGCACGCCCTTGACGTTGCAGACGAGCAACCAGAAGGGACGATCTTCATCATTCCGCTGCGCCTTGACGACTGTAAGGTCCTTGATCGCATCAGTCAGTGGCAGTGGGTCGACTACTTTAAAAGGGGGGGACGACAACAGCTGCTCCGCGCGCTGCAAACGCGGGCCGCAACCCTTCAGTTTCGAGAGGAGTGACGATGCAGATAGCTCAAACACGTCGAACTCGACGCTCCAGGCGACGGCAGAAAGCGCGCCGCGCCTGAGCGCCATGGCGTTGAACTAAACCGCTGCGCGGTGGTGTCTACTTTCGCGTCTGCCTGCTGATTTCATAGCGCTGTTTTTGTTCGTGACCCGCACTGCCTGAGGGGACAGACTGATCTCCATCACACGCGGCGAGGGTGGCCGGCCCGGTCA